>USSP01000185.1 GCA_900557385.1 uncultured Lachnospiraceae bacterium | reverse complement strand
TATTTCTTTTCAGGATGCCGGAAGTTGTTGCAAGAAGGGGGATATCTGGTTTTTGTGGAAGTGAAATACCGTAAAAGTGAAAGAAACGGAAATCCCGCAGAGGCGGTGACCTGGCAGAAGCAAAGACGAATCTGCCAGACAGCCCAGTATTATCTGTATAGCAGGCATATTCCGTTGGATACACCGGTACGTTATGATGTGGTAGCAATTTGCGGGGAGCAGATTACCTGGCATCGAAATGCTTTTGAACACATCGGATAAACGTATTTTATCCGAACAGCTCTACGATAAATACAGCAGCGCAGGCTGCAACTGCAACCGTGGTCAGACCTTTTCCCTTTAATGCAAAGATCACAGCAACCACTAATCCCACAGCAGCGCCCAACCACCAGTTGGTGGCATAGAAGATTGCGGGAATCGTCATGGCAGTGAGAACGGCATACGGAATGTAATACAGAAAAGAACGTACGAACCGATTGTTAATCTTTTCTTTGATTGCAACGAAGGGAATGACCCGGATGAGATAGGTGGAACCTGCCAATATAATTAAGTAGATAAAAAAGATATCATTTCTCATTTGTCTGTGAGACCTCCAAAATCATTCAGGATTGCGCATCTGCTTCATCCATAACAGGGAAGAGCAGAGAAGCAATTACGGCAGCGGCTACAGCAACCACCGTGATGGTGATACCACTGGAAATCGTGGAAAGGAACGGCACATAGTAAAACATACAGCTTAAAAGAATGGCAAGGATCACGACCAGGACAACCGGGCGTGATTTTTTCATTTCCGGAACAACAATAGCTACAAACATACCGTAGATTGCCAGACTTAAAGCACTCATCAGCCGTTCAGGCAGGATGCTGCCCAGAATGGCTCCAAACAGAGTACCCAGAGCCCAGCCTATATAGGGGAGGGTGGCAAGTCCGGCAAAAAAACTGCGGCTGACACTTTCCTCCTGGGTAGCCACGGCAAAAATCTCATCTGTCATCATAAAGCCAAGGATCCAACGGGAGAAACCCTTAAAACGGCTGTCGGCCTTTTGCCCTACGGAAATAGACATAAAGGAGTAACGAATGTTAATGGTGATCTGGGAAATCAGCATTTGAAAATACTGTCCCGGATGAATCATAATACCGATGCCGGCAAACTGTCCGGCGGAAGTGACGGTGGTCATGGAAATAATCAGCGCCTGCCACCAGGCAAGTCCATAAGAAACTGCCATAATTCCAAAGGTAAAGGAGACGGACATATAACCTAGCGCAATGGGAATACCTGCAGCCAAACCACGTTTATAATTTTGCATTTTAATCCTCGTTTCTTAACTATGCTTTCTTCTTAAAAAGTACATGCAATTGACATTGTACCACAAATTAGAAAAAAAGCACCTGGTAAATTGCATTTATGGTCTGCGTGAAGCACAGATATTGTCATTGCCTTTGTCCTGATATTAGAATACAATAGAAGATAATGAAAAAAGCAGAAATGAGGAAAAAATGACATACGGAAATAGAATGCAATGGAAGCGCACAAAGCATACCGGGGATGCTGCACCGGTTCAGCGATATGCACGGATTTTTTCGGGAGAAGAAGCAGAGGGGATGGTTGACTTTCCTTATCTCTCCTTTCCCTTATTGGAGCAGACGGGGATTGTGGATCATCTTTTTACCACCAGACTGGGTGGTGTCAGTGAAGGAATCTATGCGACCACCAATCTCAGCTTTTCGATGCAGGATAATCCTGAGGCAGTGCGGGAGAATTACCGGAGAATTGCGCAGGCCCTGAACACGGATATTGATCATATGGTAGTGTCTCATCAGACACATACCACGAATGTGCACCTGGTGACAGAACAGGATCTGGGAAAGGGAATCGTGACAGAGCGTGATTATCAGAATGTGGACGGACTGATTACGAATCTTCCCGGAATTTGTCTCGTGACTTTTTATGCGGACTGTGTACCTTTATATTTTGTGGATCCGGTTCATCGGGCCATCGGCTTGTCCCATTCCGGATGGAGAGGCACGGTGAACCGGATGGGGGAAAAGACACTGCGTGCGATGGGAGAAGCCTTTGGCACGAAGCCGGAGGATGTGCTGAGTGCCATTGGACCATCGATCTGCCAGGATTGTTACGAGGTAAGTGATGATGTGGCCGGACAGTTTGCCCGGGAATTTGCCGGACATGAGGAAACGGTTTTGAAAAAAGGCAAAGTCACGGAAGAAGGTCAGAAATGGCAGCTTGATCTGTGGGAGGCAAATCGGCTGGTATTGACAGAAGCGGGGATATTGCCCGGACATCTGGAAATGACGGACTTATGTACCTGTTGTAACCATACGTATCTTTTTTCCCATCGGGCAACACAGGGAAAGAGAGGAAATCTGGGAGCTTTCTTAAAATTAAAGGTGGAAGATTAAGGCTTTTTTTAAAGAAAGCCACATGACAGTTTAAGGTTTTCAAGCTATAGTAAATCTTGGGAAAGGATGGGTATAATCGGATATGACACAGATTTTAGTATGTGATGATGATAAAGAAATTGTGGATGCCATTGAAATTTATTTGGTACAGGAAGGGTATGAGGTTATTAAAGCATACGACGGAGAGCAGGCGATCGCGCAATTGCAGAAGAATGACATCCAGCTTTTGATTATTGATATTATGATGCCACGCCTGGATGGTATTCATGCTACCTTAAAGATCCGGGAGACAAGCAGTATTCCTATTATCTTTTTGTCTGCCAAATCGGAGGATGCAGACAAGATTCTGGGGTTGAACATAGGGGCGGATGATTACATGACCAAACCCTTTAATCCATTGGAACTGGTTGCAAGAGTGAAGTCCAATCTTCGCCGTTATACCAGCCTGGGAAGCCGGGGAAACCAGGATACAAAAGAAGAAATTTATCAGGCCGGTGGTCTGGTGATCAATGACGATACCAAGGAAGTGACGGTGGATGGAGAAATTGTAAAGCTGACACCGATTGAATATAATATTCTTCTCCTTTTGGTAAAGAATCAGGGGCGTGTTTTTTCCATCGACCAGATTTATGAAAGTATCTGGAATGAGGATGCTATCGGTGCGGATAACACGGTGGCGGTACATATTCGTCATATCCGTGAGAAGATTGAGATTAATCCCAAGGAACCCCGTTATTTGAAGGTTGTATGGGGCGTAGGATATAAGGTGGAGAAGCAATAACATGAAGAGTGGGAGAAAACGCAGACTGCTAATCTGGTGCCAGCATTGGCTGGCAATGCTGGCGGCAGCCTGTATCTCTATTTTGATCGTAGGTTCTTCCGTACAGGTGTCCATGATGAAATCCACCACCAGCTATTTGGTGACACCGTGGAATGTGGACAGCAGCAATTACGAGGAATCCTATATTTTCCGGGATATTCTGTCCAGCAATATCGCGGATGCGGCACGTATTGCGGTAATCCGCAGCCAGATGGAGACCAAGGGTGTCTATGACCCGGAAAAGGTCATTGATGTCACTGCCTATGTGAATCGTGCCGGAACACTGCCGGAACAGTATGTCACCGCCAGATATTATCTGGAGGATTTGTTAAAATGGAAAAAGTTTGGCTTTGAGCGGAACTATATGCTGGTGGATGAGAATACCTTCTATGCGGATGTGCCCACCTATGCGGAAGCGGAACAGGTGCTGGCAGAAGAATCCATGGTCACAGCGGATATGGCAGAACTCTATGAGGATGAGCCAAGTAATGTGTATCTGGAGGTTCTGATCTGCCGGTATTTGACCGTGGATGGAAAACAAATCCAGGAACTGGTAAGTAATCAGTCAGAGTATGAGCAGCTTTGCAAGAATATTGAACAGGCAGCTACCCAGCTGTATTATAATTACGAGGAATATCTGGACGAGGGAGATTACTTCAACGAGGGGCATTCCAATTTCCGGTACTGCATCCGCATGATGGTGGACGGTGAGGCGGTTTATCTTTCCAATGTGGATATTACGGGTCTAAAGGATAAAAATATCACAGAACGGTTTGAAAAAAACGGCCGTTATATATACTACTATCCCGCGGAAATGACTTACGATACCAATACCTGGATCGAGGAATCCTATGTCCAGGAGGTTTTACATTCTTATCAGTATGCCTACCCGGAGGAAACCAAGGTGTGGATGGCAGTGGACACGACCTACCCTGTTTCGGATGCCTATACCCAGGCACTGGAAACCTATCATAAAGTTTTACCGGTCTGGTGGTATCTGGTAGGAACTGCAGTGGTGGCTTTGATTCTGTATGGGGTGTTACTGATCTATCTCACCATAAAGCAGGTACGGGAGCAGGGCTACGGAAAGGAATCTCTGGGGATGACTGACCGGATGCCCACAGAAATCTTTCTGTTGATAGAGGCGGGGGGGGTGGCCGCCGACACTGACCGTCTTGACGAGTCTTCCCCG
>USSP01000184.1 GCA_900557385.1 uncultured Lachnospiraceae bacterium | reverse complement strand
GGCATTTCGCCATCGTAGGCTCCGGCATTCATCACAATGCCGCCACCGATACTTCCGGGAATACCACTGGCAAATTCCAGTCCGGTAAGTCCATGCTCACAGGCCACGCGCGCCACTCTCGCCATGGATGCTCCGGCTCCGGCATGAATCCGTTCTCCGCATACCCGGATCTGCTCCAGTTCACCGGTCAGACGCAGCATAATCCCCCGGTATCCCTCATCGCTGACCAACAGATTGGAACCATATCCCAACACAAAGAATTCATGGCCCGTTTCCCGGAAATAGGGGACCAGCTTTTGAAGCTGCTCCCCGTTTTGTACTGTCAAAAAGCAATCTGCCACTCCCCCGGTGCGGAAGGTGGTATGCTGATTCATCGGCTCCTGTAGCTTGATATTTTCGGCAGGTATAAGTGTTTTCAAATTCTCAAGGAAAATATTGCTAATCATGATCACCAACTCATTTTATTTAGTCTAACATCATACGGGCTGCCCCGTAAATTCCGGCATCATTGCCCAGGGTTGCCAGTGCAAACTTCACCCCACGGCAAACATGGAATGCATTTTTCTCATAGGCAGGACAGATATAATCAAACAATACTTCTCCTGCTTTGCAGACACCGCCGCCGATAACAAAGATCTCAGGATCAATGACTCCCGCGATGGATGCCAGTGCCTTTCCCAAATACTCACCAAATACTTTTGCGACTTCGATTGCAAGCGCATCTCCCGCCTTTACTGCGTCAAATACAGTTTTTGCGGAAATTTCTCCCGTACGCAGAGTGCTGGGCATATCATCCAGTGCCAATCTGCGCTTTGTCAGACGTACAATACCGGTTGCGGAGGTGTACATCTCCAGACAGCCGTGATTGCCACAGCCACAAGCTTCCGGTTCCCCATCCTGTACATGAATGTGTCCAATTTCACCGGCAGAACCGTTGGAGCCTGTCAGGATCTTACCATTGAGAATGATGCCGCCACCGACACCGGTTCCCAAAGTAACCGCTACCAGATTCTTATAGCCCTGACCGCCGCCTTTCCACATCTCACCAAGAGCTGCTACATTCGCATCATTACCGGCTTTTACCGGCATACCGGTCAGTTCAGAAAGCGTCTTGGAAACATTAAGAACATCCCATCCCAGATTTACGGCTTTCAGTACTACACCTTCATCGTTGACAGGACCGGGCGTACCGATTCCTGCTCCCATGACCTCATCTTGCTGTATTCTCTTTTCTGTCATTTTGGCTTTGATGCTGTCTGCTACATCCTCCAGAATGTGACTTCCGCTATCTTCCTTGCGGGTAGGAATTTCCCATTTGTCCAAAAGATTTCCTTCTACATCAAACAGCCCTAATTTAACTGTGGTTCCACCCACATCTACACCAAATAAATACTTCTTTTCCATTACTCCTCTTCCTCCTCACGTCTCTTTGCCAGATTTGCCTGCACACGTTTGTATAATTCCTGTGCCGCATTATAACCCATTTTCTTCTGTCTGTGGTTAACCGCTGCAGACTCACAGATAATGGCCAGATTTCGTCCGGGACGGATAGGAATACTGTGGCATACTACCTTATTGCCAAGATATTCAATATATTCCTCTTCCAGACCTAAACGATCATATTCTTTATCCTTATCCCAATCCTCCAGTTTAATAACCAGATCGATATTCTGGGTTTCACGGACGCTGGATGCACCGAACAGTGCCTTGACATCAATGATGCCGATACCGCGCAGCTCGATGAAGTGCTTGGTAATATCCGGTGCGGTACCGATTAATGTTTCATCGCTGACTTTGCGGATTTCCACCACATCATCGGTTACCAGACGATGTCCACGCTTAATCAGTTCCAAGGCTGCCTCGGATTTACCGATTCCGCTTTCACCGGTGATCAGGACACCTTCGCCATAGACATCCACCAGGACACCGTGTACGGAGATAAAGGGTGCCAGCTTCACATTCAGCCAGCGGATTGCCTCTGCCATGAAAGCAGAAGTGGCTTTTTTACTTAAAAATACAGGGATCTGATACTCATTGGCCTTTGCCAGGAAAATTTCATCCGGGATCATGTCACGGCAGAACACTACGCCGGGAACCTTATAGCTTAAAAGCTGGGCATAAATCTGCTCCTTCTGTTCGTCAGACATGTTATTCTGCATGTACGTATATTCCACAAAGCCGATTACCTGGATACGGGTTTCCTCAAAATGCTCAAAATATCCTGTCAGCTGCAATGCCGGACGGTTAATATCCGGCTGGGATATTTTAATTTTTGAAATATTGACCTCCGGTGTCAGATTTTCCAATTTCATTTTTTCCACAAAAGCTGTGAGTTTTACAGTCGCCATAATCTTCTCCTTGCATAATTCTTTTATGCGAAACCTATTAACATTTTAGCATAACCGTTTTTTAACTGCAATCTCTTACACGGTAAAACAGCAAGTGTTTTATTACCGTAATTCCGTTACGATACAAAGGGAACCGGTCTGTTCATAGGTAAATTTCACCCGGTCGCCCACCCGGAAACGGATAGCTTCGATCAGGGTGGTATTGCTCAAATCCACATCATAGATGTAATCGTCTCCCTGCAGGCACAGATAATAGTGGGTATTTCCTTCCAACACTACAGGCTGTAATACTTCAATCACTCCGGTTGCTTCCTGGATTTCTCCCGGTTCGATGGTGGAAATGCCTTTGGAAACCAGAAGCTCCCGATACATTTTCTCACAGTCCCGAATCGTCTCACCGGTTGCCACATACTGATACTGCTGCACATTGACCATGGCGTACATCTTTACCAGTCCTGCCGCATCCTTCAATGCCATAAAATAAGTGGCTTCTCCGTCAATATTTAACAGCAGGGGGAAGGTGGAACGATAGCCCAGGTTCTGCACTTTACCCTCTGCGGAAGACATGGCAGAATCCTCAATCGCTCCCTCCATCTGATAGTAGCGAGTCTCCATGGTTCTCTGATTCATCAAAACGAAGCCTACGTTGGACTGATCCGCATTGACAGAAGTAACACCGGTGTAAACCCATACATCATCATCCAGTGCAATGTAATTATAGCCGTTGGTGGACTGCAGGCAATCCCTCTGGGAAAGCACGCTGTTCCAGAAACCGTGCTGCAAAGAGCCATGATAATCATAGAGACTCATCAACAGTTCTGCCGAATAAACCTTATCGATCCACTGAGGAACATCCCCCACCGCATAGTCGATACACTCTCCCGTCACTGCATTGCACAGTACGACTCTTCCAACCGTCTGACCTCCGAACAGTCCGATGTTAAACTTTTTCACCGGACATACCCAGTAAGGAACACCGTCCTCATCAATCTCAAAGAAAATCTGGCTGTCAAAAATATAGGTCGGATAATGGAACCGTAAATGACGATAAATATTGCGGTTAAAATATTCTGCCTTGGAGTAGCGGATGCCCTGCTCCAGTTTCACACACTCTGTTTCCTGGGTGGACATGTCAATCCGCATATAAGCAGGAATACCGTCCTTCTGGTTGGTGAGCCACTTGATCGGACTGGCGTAGCCTAAAGGACTGACTCTGGTAGGTCTGCCCCGGAAGTTAATCTGGCTGTACTCGTCTGTCACCACAAACTGGGAAACCATATCTGCCATGCTTCCCATCTTCCGGTCTCCTAAAATGGAGGCAGAGGATTTGTCCAGCAGGGGAATGGTATTGTAATCCACCGGCGCAATATCTTCTGTAAATACCCGGTTCTCCACTGTCATCAGCTGCTGATACTTTCTGGCATTGATAAAGGGGGAAGACAGAATGTCACCCACCAGAAAGATTACAATCGCTGCCAGTATCAGAATGAGAATCACTTTTCCTGCCTTGTCATCTTTCAGACTGATTTCTATAGGATTGTAGCCCACAATTTTTTTCCCTGTTTTCCTGACAGCCCGGCGGATCATATGCATCACAAGGATTACTGCCAGGGCAAAAATCAGGAACCACCATAATCCTGCCGAATGGATATTAATTGCCGGCAAAGCTACATAATAATAGATAAATGCCACCAGTAATGCCGGTATAAAAATAAGAAGTTTCGTTTTTAATTTTTTCATTGCTTTCCTCCCTGAGACGATTGCTCCTGCTCTTTTCCTTTTCGGAAAAAGGTGTAAACGGCTTCTGCCTGGGGATGGTTAATGCCATCCACCTGCAATAGTTCCTCCACCTCTGCGTTTTTGATTTCTTCAATAGATTTGAAATGTCGCATTAATGCCTTACGACGTACCTCGCCGATTCCCGGGATATCGTCCAGCACGGATTTTACCTGGGATTTGGAACGAAGGGAACGATGATACTCAATGGCGAAACGGTGCGCTTCGTCCTGAATCCGGGTAATCAGCTTAAATCCCTCCGAGCGGGTATCAATGGAAATTTCTACATTATTATAGTAAAGTCCTCTGGA
>USSP01000183.1 GCA_900557385.1 uncultured Lachnospiraceae bacterium | reverse complement strand
GTCAACGAACAGTCTCTTGTTGGAAAGCTCTTTCTTAGCGATTTCTTTCACTGCAGCCCAAGTTTCCTGAGACATACGATGGTTGTCGTTTTTGTACTCATCGGAAGTCCACCAAACGGTGTCTTTGGAGTTCTCATCCTCAACGATGAATTTGTCTTTAGGGGAACGACCTGTGTAGATACCGGTCATTACGTTAACAGCGCCAAGCTCGCTGACCTGTCCTTTTTCATAACCCTCTAATGTGGGTTTGGTTTCCTCCTCGAATAACATCTCATAAGAAGGATTGTGCACAACTTCTGTGGTTCCGGTAATACCGTACTTGCTTAAATCGATTGTTGCCATCTTATAAACCTCTTTCCTTTCTATAGTAATATGCAATAGCCGCAAATGCGGACCTTATGATATTTATGAGAAACTGGACATTCCAACTTCTCCTATCCCCATTATACATAGTTAAGGCATAAAATCAATAAAAAATTCGTTAAATTATTAGCAAGAACCGGTAAAAAATAGTAGGTAAACCGGGGAAATCATGCTATGATAGTCAGGTAAATCAATAGGAATTACAGAAAGGAAAGATGAACGAATGGAACGAGCCGGAATTTTAAAAAATAAGCTGTTTCTGTATCTGACGGAATTTTTCGCCGGCATGTCTGTGATGGCAGTGGAACTTGGTGCCAGCAGACTGCTTGCCCCTTATTTCAGTTCTTCCCAGATTGTGTGGACGATTATCATCGGAACCATCATGATTGCCATGGCACTGGGAAACATTTACGGAGGAAAAAGCGCGGACAAGTCCCCTAACCCGGACAAACTTTACGGACGGATTCTCATTGCCGCCTGCTGGATCGCCCTGATTCCCGTGGTGGGCAAATACCTCATTCTGGGAATCTCCGCCCTGCTTATTTTTACCGTGAGCAATAACTTCTTAATTATAGCGGCATTCTGTGCCTGCATGATTATCTTCGTGTTTCCCTTATTTCTGCTGGGCACGGTGACTCCCTCCCTGGTGAAGTACACTGTGGACAGCCTGGACGACAGCGGACGGGTGGTGGGAACTCTGGGTGCCTTTAACACCATCGGAAGTATCATTGGAACTTTCGTCCCCACCTTCATCACTATCCCTGCAGTGGGAACCTCCATCACCTTCCTGATTTTTGCAGGAATCCTCATGGTGCTGTCTGCTCTTTACTTTATCAGCAGCCACACCGGAAAGAAAAAGGTGATTGCCTCTGCCCTGATTTTTGTCCTCTGCTGTGGGTTGGGCTACTCTGATTCCTTTGCCTTCTGGCAGAAAGATTTAACCTATGAAGGGGAGTCGGTCTACAACTATTTACAGGTATCCGAAAATGACAGCCGGGTGGTACTTTCCACCAACGTGCTGTTCGGCGTGCAGTCCGTCTATATGAAAGAGGGCGGACTGACCGGTATGTATTATGACTATGCCATGGCAGCACCTCTCATGGTTTCAGATAAAAAGCCGGAGGACATGAATGTGTTGATTCTGGGCATGGGAACCGGAACCTATGCCACCCAGTGCAAAAAGTATTACGGGGATATGAATTTAGAGGGCGTGGAGATTGACGAGAAAATCACGGAACTTTCCCGGAAATATTTTTCCCTGCCGGAGGAGGTAAAGGTTACCACCTATGACGGACGGGCTTTTTTAAATGCGGTGGATGAAAAATACGATGTGATTATGGTGGATGCTTACCAGGATATCACCATCCCCTTCCAGATGTCCTCCATTGAGTTTTTCACTCTGGTGAAGGAGCATCTGACCGAGAATGGTGTCATGGTAGTGAATATGAATATGCGGGGAAGCGGAGAGGGCAATATCAATCAGTATCTTTCCGATACCATTGCTTCCGTATTTTCCACTGTCTATACGGCGGATGTAAAAGGCTCTACCAACCGGGAACTTTTTGCCTCAGACAACGCAGACATGCTGGAAATCTTTCAGCAAAATGTTACCACCCTGGAAAACCAGGACTTGCAGAATATGATGGAAACCGTATCGGCCCAAAGCCAGGCTTACCATGCAGGCAATTATCTCATGACCGATGACAAAGCCCCGGTAGAACTGTTGGGCATGCAGGTCATCGACCAGCTGATCCAGGACGAGGTTGCCTATTACAAGGATATTTATGAGCGGGAGGGCATCAGCGGTCTGCTGAACAGCCTGTAAGCTTATTCCTCGATATGATTCTCTTGCATATAGACAGCAATCTTTTTATCCATTCCCTTGATATGGTTGACCAACCAGGTCAACAGGAACTGGACCAGATCATTTAAGTAGGTCTGCTGATTGTTGTCTATATCATCCAAATCCGATAAGTCGATGTCCACCAGCTTATCCACAAA
Source organism: uncultured Lachnospiraceae bacterium (assembly GCA_900557385.1). Taxonomy (GTDB): domain Bacteria; phylum Bacillota; class Clostridia; order Lachnospirales; family Lachnospiraceae; genus UMGS2037. The sequence goes on along the minus strand of USSP01000183.1, from coordinate 2,084 downwards.
AGCGGAATGAGCGCGCTTCTGGGCGGCAAGTCCCGGATACTGGATGCGCTCCATCAGAACTTCCTCATCGTGGAAGTGGAATTCCGTGTAATTTTTTAACTCTGTGAGCAGGCGCACGATTTCATCGTACTTGTCGTGCAGCAGCTCTTCGTGAATCAAATCATTGGTTTCTTTGATAATCTCAAACAGACGACAATGCTCATCATCCACCAGTTCGATGCCTGTCTTATAAGCATCGGTAAAGGCAAAAGGATCAGCGGTGGTTTCTGTCTGGATTTTGCCGATCATCATATCATTGCTTAAAATGTGATGGTACAGCCAGCGCACCAGATAGGATAAAAGTCCCTGAAGAGATGCCTTGGCAGTCGCCGGAGAGGTGGTGTCCAACCGGAACTCGTTCATCTTCGTAGTAAAGGCGGCATGCTCAGCTTTCTGCAGGGAAAGCTCCGGATCATGGATGCTTTCCATGTAGGCTTCTTCATGGGCAAAGTGGGTTGCCGCATAATCTTTTAAACTTGCCAGCAGATTATTAGCAATGGGAGTCACATCTGCGGCATCCTGGGAGAGGGTAATCGCCTCATTCAGCATCTGGAACAGACGGCGATGCTCGTCGTCAATCGCATCAATATGTATCAAGCAATCTTCTGTAAATTCGTACATGATTTCCTCCATTCTTTTGTGCTTTTAATTGCAATATCATAGCACAGTTTGCCGGAAAGGGGTAGTGGTTTTTTACGTAATCAAAAAAGACTACACTAGTGCAGTCTTTTACATTACCTAGCGGTTCACCAGATAAACTCCGAAATTCAGATACCCGGCAAAGGTTACCCACAATAGATAGGGAACCATCAGATAGCCGGCGGCCAGGGAAATCTGCTTAAAGGCCAGTGTGGTTATCAGAATCAGAAACCATAGCACCAGCAGCCATACAAAAGCAAAAAGATACCACTGCATGTTGAAGAAAAAGATAGACCAGAAGAAGTTAAATACCAGCTGTAGGCCGTAGATCGTAAGTGCTGCCTGGTTGGATTTGCCTGAGGTAACAACCAGATAAGAGGCAATCCCCATGAGGATAAACAGAATGGTCCACACCACCGGAAAAAGCCAGTTGGGTGGCGTGAGAGGCGGCTTGTTGGCGGCGTTAAAAGCCTCCATGCCATCCTTGGTGAGAAAAGCGGAGATACCGCCCACCGCCAGTGGAATCAAAAGACAAATGAATAAGGTTTTCCATTGAATTTTCATAAAAAAATTCCCCGCTCCTGCTTGTTTTTCAAAGCATTGCAAGTTTGTGCGTAAGCACAAATCTTGGGTGTGAAAGTTCATTTTCACACTTCCTGCCTGCTCCTTAAAGTACTATATGGAGCAAGGCAGGATTTTATGCGTGAGGGGAAAAACTTCAATACTGTTCGCTCAGTAGCAAAACACTTGCTGTTTTGCTGCGTAACAAAATGATTAGAGAATGAGGAACAGGACACCCAGAAGAAAGCAGCCCTGGGCGATAGCATTGCTGATTTGCTCCATCCAGTTGGAGCGGAGTTTCGTCCCATCCAGTTTCACGGCAAAGATACTCATGCAGATCATCCCTGCCAGAGTGATCAGGAAAAACAAAAGGGAAGGAAAGGTGCAGATGCTGTGCCAGAGTACTTTCAGGCTTAGGGTTCCCAGGCTGATTCCCATAATGATACCAATGAGCATCAGCAGAAAACCGACAGGCATGAGAATTCGGAGCTGTTTGTTCAGGAGGGAAATGTCTTTCTTGGTCCCGGCGATAATAATTTTCCAGACTACCTTTCCTAACCCGGAGACAGCGCACAGTACCGCTCCCTTAATAAAAAATACATTTCTGAAACGCATTGCAATCAATACCATGGCGACACTGAAAAAGATGACGGGCAACGCGTCAAACAGTGCCAGCGATAAGGGAAAATCCTCGTAATTTTTCTTTGCCATGTTTCTATGCCCCCTTCCGAAGTCTGTTTAGCCCAACAGCCATTTATATCTGGCACCGCCAAACATGATGTACACGATGCAGACCAAGCCCAGATTGGCGGCACACCACTGCCAGCCGCCGTTTAAGGCGGGGG
>USSP01000182.1 GCA_900557385.1 uncultured Lachnospiraceae bacterium | reverse complement strand
TGCCATGGGTCGTGCAATCGTTCGTAATCCTAAGGTATTCCTGATGGATGAGCCTCTCTCCAACCTGGATGCAAAACTTCGTGTACAGATGCGTATCGAGATCGCTAAATTACATCAGAGATTAGGTACAACCATCATCTACGTTACACATGACCAGACAGAGGCTATGACACTTGGTACCAGAATCGTAGTTATGAAGGATGGTGTTATCCAGCAGGTTGATACTCCTCAGAACTTATATGAGAAACCTCAGAACCTGTTCGTTGCAGGATTCATGGGATCTCCTCAGATGAACTTCCTGGATGCAGAAGTTGTTGTTAATGGTGATGTTGCAAGCTTAAAGATTGCCGGCCGTGAGATTCCTCTCCCTCCTGCAAAATCCAAAAAGCTTATCGACGGCGGTTACGCTGGAAAGACCGTTACATTCGGTATCCGTCCCGAGGATGTATATGATTCCGAAATGTATATCGAAGCTTCTCCTGCAAGCGTATTCGAGTCTACCATCAAAGTTTACGAGTTACTTGGTGCAGAAGTATATCTGTACTTTGATCTGGCTGAGTTCCCGATCACCGCTCGTGTTGACTCTCGTACTACCGCAAGACCTGGTGATACCGTTAAATTCGCTTTCGATGTTGAAAAGATTCATGTATTCGACAAAGAGACCGAGCAGACGATCACAAACTAGTAAATTCCAACGGGGATGCAAATGCATCCTCGTTTTTTTTTCTTTCTTTTGTGTTTTTTTTGTGCTATTCTAAAAATATAGACTTACCAAACAGAAAGGACGAAAGATTTGTGTCTGCGCTTACTTGACACAAACTCGTCATGCGCAAAAGCTGCGCAGAAATGAGGTTAAATATGATTTCCGGACAGGTAATTCAAAATAGCATTGATGATTTAAAAAGCATTACGAAAGTAGATTTAGGCGTTTTTGATCTGGAAGGACAGACAGTTGCGGCTACCTTTGAGTCAGAGGGACTGACCGCAGATTTGCTTCGGAACTTTGCAAATTCGCCTGCAGACAGTCAGGTTATTGGGGACAGACATCTGTTAAAAATTTACGACGAGGATGAACTACAGTATATTCTGGTGGCAAAAGGCTCCAGTGATGATGTTTATATGATCGGTCGGATTGCAGTCAGCCAGATGCAGGGGTTGATTGTAGCATATAAAGAGCGTTTTGACCGTAACAACTTTTTTCAGAATTTATTGTTGGACAATCTTCTTCTGGTGGATATTTACAATCGTGCAAAGAAACTGCATGTGGAGGCGGTACAGCCCAGAGCCGTATTTTTGATTGAGACGAAGCAGGATAGGGAGAAGGATAATACGGTTACCGAACTGCTGAAAGGGATGTTTACCAGCCATACCGGTGACTATATCACCGCAGTGGATGAAACCAGTGTGATTTTAATTAAAGCTCTGGATCGGGAGCCGGGTGTGCAGGCAGACCGCGATAAAGAGTTGGCATACCTGGATCAGACGGCACACACCATTGTGGATATGATGAATGCCGAGGCTATGCTGAATGTCAAAGTGGCATACGGAACGGTGGTAGAGGAATTAAAGGATGTCTCTAAATCTTATAAGGAAGCCAAGATGGCTCTGGATGTTGGAAAAATTTTCTATGCGGAGCAGGATGTAAGCGCTTATAACAAGCTGGGAATCGGACGTCTGATTTATCAGCTTCCGGTGAATTTGTGCAGGATTTTCATCGAAGAAATTTTTGGAGATAATCTTCCTCTGGATCTGGATGATGAGACGCTTACTACAATCAATAAATTCTTTGAAAACAATTTAAATGTATCGGAGACTTCCAGACAGCTGTTCGTACATCGTAACACATTGGTCTATCGTATCGAGAAGCTGCAGAAGAGCAGTGGCCTGGACATCCGTGTATTCGACGATGCGCTCACCTTTAAAATTGCATTGATGGTTGTTAACTATATGAAATATTTGGATAATATAGATTATTAATCATGTACACCCCGTTGCCGGCATAGACTTGCAACGGGGTGATTTTATGTATATAAAAAAGATGATCTATTTAGAATTGATTCACAAAAGTTCCGGGGAATGGGATTTACAGGAACCGGAGAAGCTGGGGAGTGCGGGTTTTGCCAAGATGGAAATAATCGACGGCAGGCTTAATCTCACAGTGAATATCAGAGCGGTGCAAGCCTTTTTACCGGAAGGCGAAAAAAAGATCCGGGTGGAACTGACGGATGGAAGCAGTTTTATTGTAGGTACGGCAAACTATGAGAAGAATATCCTGCAATTTTCTGAATCCTGTGTAACAGCGAAGGAAAAAACAGACTGGAAATCGGAAGAAATGTGGGGGATTCGTATCGATCTTACAGAGGACTACGAGGTGTTTGGAAAATGTCCGGGAGTAAAGAAAATGACATCTGTGTCAGAAACAGAGCAACAAACAGTCAGCCCGGAAGCAGCCGATCGAGGAACAAGCAGTCAGGAGGCAGCCAGTCCGGAAACAGCGATCCGGGAAACAGTCGATCAGGAAACAACCAGTCAGACGATAAGCAGCCAGGAAATACAGGCAGTAAAGGGGACAGAAGCGGTGAAAAAGATACAACAGCCCGGCAAGTCCAAATGGGAAACGTTGTTGGAACAATACACCACGGTTCATCCCTTTCAGGACGAACGGATCTATCTAAGCATCTCACCGGAAGATTTTACGCTTTTATCAGAGGGGGATTATCATCTGCGGAGCAATCGCTTCCTGCTTCATGGTTATTATAATTACAAGCATATCCTTCTGGGGAAGATGCCGGACTCCACCGGCAAGGAGGAGTACTATATTGGCGTACCGGGGCTTTTTTATGAACAGGAGAAAAAAATGGCCATCCTCTTTGGCTTTGAGGGATTTGAATCCCGTACCTTAAGACCAACGGACGGCACATTTGGATATTATATGAAGCGTGTCATGCTATAACGGTTTTATAGAATTCCCTTACCGTCAAAAGCCGGAATAAAACTATCTTTTTCCACGCCATCTTCCTGGATAAAAGCCTGTTCGATACCAATGGAAAGAGCATAATCCACCAGTTCCTCGTATTCCGCATCGGTGACCGTGCGGTTCAATTCCGGATAGGAAACGACCTGAGGAAGAGGGGTATATTGGCGCATAATGCTGATATAAATTTGTTCTCCGAAGGTTTCATGAAGCCAGGAGAGAACCTTTTTGGAATCTTCCACACAGCCGGGAAGGAGAAGATGGCGTACTAAAACGCCCTTTTTTAACAGAACCTCATCGGAGTAGCTGTCATCCTCGGGATCACCGTTGAAGAGGGGAACTCCTACCTGACGAACCATTTCGGTGATAGCCTGCGAGGTTTGTGCAAAATAATCCCCGCAGTGAGAATAACGTGTGGATAACTTACTGGAATAGTATTTACAGTCCGGCATATAGATGTCCACTAACCCGTGCAAGAGATGGAGAGATTCCACTTTTTCATAACCACTGGTGTTGTATACAATGGGAAGAAACAAACCTGCATCTTTCGCCAGAAGCAGAGCTTCACGGATCTGTGGAATAAAATGGGTGGGAGTTACCAGATTGATGTTATTGGCACCCTGTGCCTGAAGATCCAGAAAAATTTCGGACAGGCGTTTGCTTGTCAGGGAAAACCCGGTTTCACCATGGGCAATCGTCTGGTTCTGACAGAAAACGCAGCCCACACTACAGCCACTGAAAAAAACGGCACCGGAACCGGACTTCCCGGAGATACAGGGTTCTTCCCAGAAATGGAGAGCTGCCCGCGCAGCACGGATCTGGGCGCCCTCGCCACAGACACCAATCTGTCCTGCTATGCGGTTGACCTTGCAGGCTCTGGGGCATAGGGTACAGGCGCTGAGTAAATCGGCAGTATAGGAATTGAAGTTCTGTAATTCGGACATGAAATTCTCCTTTGGATAAAAGAAAGCCGTATCCACACCCGTTACCTCTACAGTTAGCTCCGCCAGGCACCCTCACGGCACATGGAAAATTCTGCTTAGTGCTGCTGCATTCCTGCCCTGACACGGTTCGTAGACTTCCATTGCGTGAGACCCAAACTTCAACGCCACTTATAAAGGTCAGCGATGTGGATACGGTTTTTTCAGTATAGCCTTTTTAAAGAGGTTTGTCAATGCCGGAGGCAGCTTCCTCTTTTTCTAATTTGTTGCGGATGCGCAGCTCTTTAAAGAAACGTTTCAGCATGGCGGAGCATTCATCCTCCAGAACACCACGATGGACAATGGCCTGGTGGTTAAATTCCGGCATTTCCAGCACATTCAAAATTGAACCGGCACAACCGGCCTTAGGGTTCATACAACCGATAAATACCTCGGGAATCCTGGCCTGTATGATGGCTCCGGCGCACATCTGACAAGGCTCCAGAGTTACGTACAGCGTACAATCTTCCAGCCTCCAGTCTCCGGCAAGCTTGCTGGCGCGGCA
>USSP01000181.1 GCA_900557385.1 uncultured Lachnospiraceae bacterium | reverse complement strand
GATTTTGCCTCGGTATCCGTATCTACTGCCGACAGAGAATCATCCAGAATTAAAATCGGTGCATCCATGAGAAGTGCTCTGGCAATGGAGCTGCGCTGCTTTTGACCTCCGGACAGCGTAACGCCCCGCTCTCCCACCATGGTAGCATACTGCTCCGGAAATCCCATAATATTGTCATGAATACAGGCATCCTTCGCCGCCTGGCGGATCTGGTCGCGGATTTCCGGATGCTCCTCTAGTCGTTCCTCCAGTCCAAAGGCAATATTTTCTTCCAGGGTATCCGAAAACAGGAAATTTTCCTGAGGTACATAAGCAATGTCTCTGTGCAAAACCGGCAACGGATAATCTTCAATGGGTCTGCCATCCAGTAAAAGCATCCCCCGTTCACAGTCATAGACCCGGAGAAGCAAGTCTGCCAGGGAAGACTTACCACTTCCTGTTCTTCCCAGAATCGCCAGGGTTTCTCCTGCTGCAACATGCAGATCCAGATCCTGCAGAACGGGAAGTTCCCCATCCGGATAAGTAAAGGTCAGATTCTTCATGGTGATTTCACCCTGTAATTCTACTCCCTGCATCGCTTCTGTTGATTTATCCACGATATCCGGCTGTTCTTCAAAAATCAGGGCTATTCGCTTAAAAGCCGCTGCCGCCTGACTGAACAGGTTCACGCAGTCTCCACAGGCAATCATAGGCCATACCAGCATACCAATGTAGGAATTGAAGGCAACAAATTGCCCGATGCTTACCTGTCCTGCAAGAACCATCCTTCCTCCGAAAACAAGCGTCACAAGGATACTCAAGCCTGTAATCGTGTCAAATACCGGTCCTATTACTGCGCGCAGTTTCACCATGGAAAGATTTTTCTCCATGGAATTCCGACTGGCTTCTTCAAAGGCTTCAAAATCCTTTTCCTCCTGGACAAAGGCTTTGACTACACGGATTCCCGCCAGACTTTCCTGCACTCTGTCCGAAAGTTCGGAAAAAGCTTCCTGTCTTCTGGTCTGGCGTTTCTTCGATTCTATGCCAAAGAAATAGCATGCTACCGCGACTAAGGTCAGCGGGATAAAAGCCAGAATCGTCAATTTCAAGTCCACATAAACCATCATCTTTACCAACACCATGATCGTCATAATCACTGCATCAAAGGTTGTTATCACTGCCATTCCCACTGCCTGGCGGATTGCCTGCAGATCATTGGTAAAATGAGCCATCAGGTCACCGGTTTTGTGACTGTTATAATAACGTGCCGACAGGGTTTCCACATGGGCAAACATATCATTCCGCAAATGGTACTCCACACCTCTGGATGCCCCAATGATAAAATAACGCCAGCCGAAACGTCCCGCCATCATAACCAGACCGACGATAAGAATTTTCAAAAGGAGCATTCCTACGCCGTTCATATCCAGTGTTCCCGATGTAAGTCCGTCAATAATCTCTCCGATATACTGGGGCAGATACAGGCCTGCCAGATCTACGATCAACAGTACCAGTACTCCTGCCACATAATGCCACTTATAGCGCATCAAATAAGGAACTAATGAAAATTTTTTATCCTGTGTCATAATGTTTTTCCTGCTCTTTATCATCAAAATTCATGTAACGTTTATTCTACCACAAACAACATAAAAAAACAGCCTGCAATTTTTGCAGACCGCTTTTTCAAACTTTCTTTTGGTTCTATTACTCTACGCCCTTCAGTGCATCTACCATACAGATGGTCTTTACTCTTCCGGAAAGCATTCGGTTGACACTTAACGACACCAGACCCGTACCCACAATCGCATACAGATACGATAATAAATTAACATTCACCGGCATATCCATATCATCCGACATCGTCCCCATCATTACCACAATGAGCTGATAGCCCAGCCACAGGCCGATCAAAATTCCGATCACGGTAATCCAGATATTCTGTTGCTGCAGGATCTTCCGAATCCGCTTTGTGGAAAAGCCCAATACCTTTAACGTTGCAACCTCCCTGGTCTTTTCCATGAAAGAGAGAACACCCATATTGTAAAGCACCACCATGCCCAAAAGCACAGCTGCCACAATCAGCACGCCTACCATGATATACATGGTTTCCATATTCTTCGCCAGATCGCTCTTTGCCTGCTGGATGCTGATCACACCTGCCACGACATCCCCATCTTTCACATAGGAAGGAATCGTCATATTCGTATAAAAGGAGGTGGGATGAAAATCATAGTGAAAGTCTTCATACACCGGCTTATCCATAGTGATGCCCTGCCCGGTAGCCGCCTGATACAAAGCAGCTACCTGACCGGTTTCCCAGTCTTCTTCTCCCACAATATGCCATTCAAAGGTGTCCCCGACCTGAATGCCTAACAGCTTCGCCATTTTCGAGGTCATGGAAATGCCGTCCTCGGGTAGTTTGATTTCCTCCTGGTCTGTGGTTTCATAATGCAGGAAATTTCCTGCCTCCGTCACTGTAATCGTTCCGGTTTTCACCGTGTCGCCTACCCGGAACTCACAGCTGCCCTCCTGTAAGAGCTGTCCCTTATAGTTCTGTGCCATCTGACGTTTTTCCAGATCCGAAGTATTCAGGCTGAAATTGACTTTGTTTTGTCCGGTAACTAGCTTACTGTACTGCCAGTCCACCAGACCAATGCAGCAATCATAGGCACCAAAGGCTCCCAATAGCAGCATGGCACAGCCTGCTACTCCCAAAATTCCCATCAGGCTTCGGGATTTGTTGCGAAGTACATCCCGGATATTCCACTGGGTGGAGAAGTTCATGGACAGCCAGAACCTGCTCTTTTCCAATAAAGAATGCTTCAAATTTTTGGGAGAAGCAGGCCGCAGAGTCACTGCCGGCATATCCTTCAATTCCTTTCTGCAGGATAAAAAGCTTACTATGGAACAAACCAAAACAGACAAGACATTCGCTGCCACACTTTTCCAGGATAACTGCTGATACCATGCCGGTAAGATAAAATATGCTGTCATACTGTCAAGAAACAGTTGCGGAATGATAAGACGACCAAAAACGGAACCAATGATACCACCCATTAAGCTGATCACAATGCCATAAGAAACATAGTGCCAGGTGATTCTGCCCTTGGAAAACCCCAAAGCTTTCAGCGTACCGATTTGTGTCCGCTGATTCGCCGTCATACGTGTCATGGTCGTGACAATTCCCATCACCGCAATGATCATAAAAATTGCCGTAAACATGATTCCAAAGGTTTCATGCTGCTCTTTTTCGTTGACGATTGTATCAATACCGAGATTCTGTCGTCTGTCAATGACGGTCACATTGTCCAGTTTCAGTGTATCCTTCAGATATTCCTTAAACTGCAGGGAATCTTCCGGCTCTTCATAGGTTTTGATGACCAGATAATTATAAGCCAGCTGATCCTGCAGGGGAAACTCTGTCTTTGACAAAAATCCAAAGCCGTAATTTCCATAGGTCGGCATCATACTGTCACTGTCCAAAGAATAATATACATATTCCGGATGCATAATGATTCCTTTGACTTCTTCCTGGAAAGCTACCCCCTCATAGGAAAGGTTCATGAGATCTCCCGGCTTATAGCCTCTGGCCTTTGCAAAATTTTCCTCCAGCCAGATGCCGGAGCCGGTGGCGGTAAAAGGCTCTCCTTCTACCAGATACGGATAAGAACAAGTGATACGATCCAGGAAGTTAAATTCCATGTCCAGTTCTTCTCCGCTTCCCAATTTACATTTTCCATCCAAAACCAGCTTGCGATCCACCGTCTCCACTTCCGGTAATGCCTCCAATGTATCTGCATTCCTCTGGGTAAAATTATTACCGATGACCCAATAATCTGCGGTATGCGTCTGTTCAAAGTAGCGGGTATAGGATACCCCTAATCCATTACTCTCTGCATCAATACCGGCAAACACCATCATCCCTAAAAATGCCATAAGGAAAATCGATAAAAACTGTGTCCGGTTCTGCCACAGATCCCGCCATAATTTTCGTTTCAGCATTACCAGCTCACCTCACTTGCTTTCTTGGGATGCTCATTAATGGTTACCGATTCGATGCCGCCGTTTTTCACCCGAATGACCTTATCTGCAATCTCTGCAAAGGAGCTGTTATGGGTAACCATCACCACTGTTTTTTTCTGTTCCCGGCTCATACGCACCAAGAGTTCCAGTACATCTCTTCCCGTATTGGTGTCCAATGCTCCGGTAGGCTCGTCGCAAAGCAAAAGTTTGGGATTCTTGGCAATCGCGCGGGCAATGGAGGTGCGCTGCTGCTCGCCACCGGACATCTGTGCCGGAAACTGGTGCAGGTGTTCTTCCAGGCCCACTGCTTTCAGCGCCTCAGCCGGATCCAGAGTATCCTTTACAATATCCTTCATCAACGCAACATTTTCATAGGCAGTCAGCGTGGGAATCAGATTATAAAACTGAAAAACCACTGCAACATTCCGGGCACGGTAATCTGTCAACTGGTTATCATTGTA
>USSP01000180.1 GCA_900557385.1 uncultured Lachnospiraceae bacterium | reverse complement strand
GGGGGATTGGGGTTCTCCCCAAAGTGCGTTTGGATATCCAAACGCTATGCTTGCAAAACCAGTTCCACCGATTTCCATCGACTCCCCCATGCAGAATCGATTATGCTTCCTTTTCTTTAATCTTGATCAATCCATCTAATGTGGTACAAATGATATGCAATCGGTCTGCGGTACTAATATCTGTGTTCATCGTTCCGGTGACTTCTTTTCCACAGACCACCACCATCCGACACCGCTTTAAGATCAAGTGGGACATCCGGTTGTATGCCTGCTGATCCTCCGCTTCCCCTTCATCCAGAAAAGGAAGAAATCCAAACCTCGGACAAATGGGAACATATCCCAACTCATAAATCTTCCGGCAATATCGCTGCACCTTCACTCTGCTTTCTTCTGCCGGACAACACACATAGGCCATCGCCTGTTCCATCGCCTCACCCCTTTCCTGCATCCAGGTGGATGCACTTTTCTTCTTCTGAAACAAAGTTGGACATCCATGTGGATGCCCTTGCTATTTCTCGCTCTCTTCTTTTTCCTTTGCTTCCAATGCAAACTTTACACGATCACTGCCCAGCTTATAATAAGCATCGGTCACTTCAATGCCTACTGTCTCATAGCCTTCTTCCACCGCCGCAAGGATGGTTGTTCCTGCTCCGGCAAAGGGATCTAAGATTCTACCACCCGGCTCACAAATCTGAATGACATCTTTCATCAGCTGCAACGGTTTCTCTGTCACATGAATACGGTTCTGGGGATTTCCATAACGGAACACACCGGGAAGACAGGAAACCGGGCGGTTGATTGGCATCGGGCCATTACTGCCCCACACAATATACTCAGCCTGCTGGCGAAAACGTCCTTTCTGCGGACGAGAGTTTCCCTTATCCCAAACCGCAGTTCCTCTCCAGATCCAGCCTGCCCACTGGAGTGCATCGGTAATAGAGGGATATTGTCTCCAGTCAATAAACAGGCAGATTGGCGCACCAACTTTACAGGCTTTCCGCGCATCGTAGAGCCACTCTGCCATCCAATGGGTCCAGGAACGCTGATCCTTGTTATCCCCATCAAAATCCGGCAGTGCATTCTCTGCCTTCATACTGCTGTATTTCTGATTAGTCGTGCGGTTTCGCTCATTCTGTTTTGTTCCCCCAGACGCATAAGGCGGATCGGTAATCACTGCATCAAAGATCCCCGGCTGAAATGCTTTCACCAGTTTCAGCGTATCTCCATGTAAAATTGTCCAGTTTTTCCCTCCGGTATATTCCTCCGGGTATGTTCCTTCTTTCAATAAGTTCCCTAACTGCAGGGTATTTTCCATAGGCATCATCCTTTCTTATCAGCGCTCCGGCTGTTTTTTACTTTTTGTTTTTTTCTTGCTTTCATTCACTTTATGAATTGAATCACCTCCCCTGAAAACTAACAGCTCCTGTGTCTGATTCTCCACACTCCGGCTTGGCAGAACATTTCCTCTCACCAATACTTTCCCGCATACATTTCCAAAAACCAAGCTATTTCCGAGAATCAAAGGTGCATCTCCTGTTTCCTTTGCCGCAGTAATCTTGGCAAATCCTCGAATGTGTGCCATATTCCAAACCTCTCCAGCTAGAATACGGCAGGATTCCTCTGCAATACTCGTTTGATACATCACTGCAGTTCCCGTAAGAAGGGCATCACCCTTGGCAATCGCTTCTTGGAACAGTCCTGCACTCCTTTCCACTACCGCACGTTCACAACAGATAGCCTGGTCATAAATCCAGCATGATCCTTCCTGGGAAAGATTTTGCTCATATTCTACAAAGCCACCCAAGGTTCCTTTGGGAACCGCTTCATTTACGTCTACCAATGCTCGGATTCTATGCAGCCATGGAAATTGTGGATGGGCTATGGAAGTGATTTCATATTTCTTCTGCGTTTCGCATTGGACTTCTTTTTGAGAGAACTTTTCTTTTGTATCTACTGAAAAATCAAAAACGACGTCTCCTTCCTCTACGGAATAGGTACGAATACGTGAGGTATCAAAAATTCCCCCTTCGTACTGCCTGCTGAGAAAGTTCTGGATCGCTTCCAGTTCCTGCTGTGTAAGAGGCTCTATTAATGCAAGGCTGGCACAAACATACAAACCATCTTGTTCTTTTTTCACCTGGATATCGAGGTTCTGCACTTTCTCCTTTACAGAATCATCCGCATCATAGTAATCCATCAGATTGAATGGTGCCGACTTTTTTCTGTAATACAATTTTTCCTGCTCCAGTGCCTCTTGGATGGCAGTTTCATAAAGAACAAGATCCTGTCCCTTCAAATCTACAGATTCCCCTTCTTTTGTGGCAAGCCATCCCCACACAGGACTCCATAATTGCAATCTTTTTTCCATAAGACCTCCCTTGTCAGTGTTCTGGCTGTTTATTCTCTTTTCAATCTGTTTCTGCTATTTTTTCTTCCCACATCTCCTTTGATGTGACAAAAGATAACTTCATCGGCATTCTTCCTTCCCACGTTTCTTTGGGGGCTTGGTATCATTCTGAGAAGATGCACTCAGTTCTGTTTCCACATATTCACTGATGATATGAAGTGCCTGATAATAGTTCTCTGATTTCTGGACACGTGCAATCATTTCTTTTGCCTCTTGTCCCTGCCCATTTTCCTGAAGCAGTTTACTTGCCCTGGCCATAATCGCAAACACATTTCCATCCATTCCCAAAAGCTGCATTTTCAGGCGTTTCGGAACATTTACCGGATTTTCTTGTTTCTCCGACTTTTCTTTTGAGACTTCTGATTTTGCCTGTTGAAATTCAAAATCTATGGGGCGCCAAAAGTGTATACACAGTTCACCACCCTTTACCGGAATCTCCTGCTGTTCAAAGCCTTCTCCCCATCCATCACTATATTGTCCGGTGAGATATTCACACAGTTCCGATAATTCTTCCGCCTCCAGATACTCTTTCAATTCTAAAGTTGTACAGCCATATAACACACCATCCGATTCTTTCACCGATGGAACTGCAGACACTACTTTTTCTTTAATGGCAGCACTTCCGTCAAAATAATCCATCAGATTATCGGTCCTATCATCGTCATGTCCGACACGGTTGTATTCTGCAATCTTTTCCTGAATCACAGAAGCATACTCCGTTAAATCATCTCCTTCAAAAAATACCTGCTCTTCTTCAAAGTCATTGTAATCCTCTTCTTCCCAATCTTGTTCCATCTCATTGGGAAGAAAGGTTCCTGTCAGCGGTGTCAATAATTCTATTTTGATCGTATCTTCCATTTGCTTCACCTCCCTCGTTCCTTTTGCTGTTTCTTCTGTTTTTCCCCTGCCTGTTTTGCCAGGTCTCCATAGTCTGCACCTTCCATCTGTGGTAAGTTACAAACTACGGTATATTTTTCTCCATACTGCTCTTTTAACTGCGCACACGCCCATCGCCCGGCAAAATCGTTATCGGTGCAGATCTCAATTTCTGTCACCTCCGGATGCTCTTTTAGGAAATGTTCCAATGCATCTGGACGTTTCATCTTCTTCGTTGCTCGTTCCGCTCCTTCTTTTGGTGCTGCAATGCCCCCTAGAGACAGACGGTACTTATCGGTTCGTCCATCTTCCAGCGTCATATGGGCAAGGGCGTCAATACAGGCTTCATATACTGCCACCCGACTGCTTTTCCCCAAAGGCGGAACACAAAAGCTATACTGTTTGTCGCTTCCTTCCTGTTCCATTTTAAAATTCTTTCCCCGGCTGTCATAAATCCCACGCAGAAACGCATACTTTGCCTGCCCTTGCTCATCCAGTCCAACAAAAACAGCGTTATGGTACGGGGCACTCTCATACAGGATTCCCAGCTGCACACAGTAATCCAGAACATCATCCCGAATTCCCCTTTGGTTCAAATATCTCCGTACCCGGTAAAAACTGTCGTTGGGGAAAGGCAGGGAAAAGGGCTTCTTCCTGGGGGCTGGTTCTGCTCTGGGAACATACACAGGCGTCTGCTCACACAGGATTTTTACGGCTTCCGTATATCCCATGCCATCTACCTGCATCAAAAACCGAAGGGCAGACATTCCACCGATATCCCTGGATTTCCAATGCCATTTACTTGTGATCTCGTTGATCTTAAAACTGTCATGGTCCTGAAGCTGCCATTCGTTTCTTGTCCTTGTTTTCTTCAATCTCCCCGGCTGGTATGTCTGCAGATATTCATAAGCTCTCACCTGCTTGGCTGCCTGATATTCTTCTTCGGTAACCCAAGCCATCAGATTACCGCATTGCGAAGAGCCTCGACCTTATCGGTGCGTTCCCACGGAAACTCTTTTCTTCCGAAATGCCCGAAAGCTGCTGTCTGTCGGAAAATCGGACGGGTAAGGCGCAGGCTATCCACAATCTGCTTCGGAGTCAGCCCAAACACCAGCGGGATTGCCAGCTCCAGACAGTCATCGGCACACACCTTCCCCGTACCAAACGTATCCACCTGCACCATGACCGGCTGTGCTACTCCGATTGCATAAGCCAAAGACACCTGACA
>USSP01000179.1 GCA_900557385.1 uncultured Lachnospiraceae bacterium | reverse complement strand
CCGACGGTAGCTGGGACAAAGCTTTTGACAATGGCGGAACTTCTATAGATTCGGGTAAACTACTTACTTCCAATCTGATCCGTTTTCTTACTTACATGTATATAGTTACTAAGGAAGAATGCTATAAGACAGCTGCTGTTAAGGCCGGAGAATTTTGCTATCGCGAGATTCATGAACCCTATAAATATGTGGGAAGTGTAATTGATAATCCGTATGTAAAAGACCGTGAGTCCGGGCAAAAGATTATTGAGGCTTTCCTTTGTTTGTACGATTTGACCGAAGATGAAAAATGGCTTGAAGGAGCATCCCAAGCGGCTTATTACACTGTAACCTATATGTATGCTTGGAATATTCCGGCGGCCGGAGGAAATAACCTCATGGCTTGGGATAGCAAAAAGACTACTGTTGGAATTACAATCATTTCCACCGGACATTCCGGAGCAGATTGTGGGCTTTCATATAATTCTTTTGAATACTTGAGACTCTATGTTTTGACAGGCGATGAGTATTTCTTGCATATTGCCCGGCTATTGGAGAAAAATACGAAACAGACTATGGATTATGATGGTACGTTGGGGTATGCTTATCGAGGATTGCAGACGGAAGCCTTAAGATTGGTCACCCGTTGGGGAGATGGGGTTAATTTGTGGTTACCCTGGGTTACTGCATCTGCTTTAGATCCATTGTTCAAGATACGGGATGCTTATGGAGATATGGATATAGAACGTATAGGAACAGAATCTTTATCTACATTGAGACAGAAAGATGCGGTATATGCTGCACATCAGGGAATAATATATTAATTCAGGAGCTTATGGAAAAAGATAGAAGAATAAGAAAGCAAAGCAAAAAAAGAGGTATGCCCTTACGGTCATACCTCTTTTGCATCTTGGATTTATTTCACAGTAACGCTGGTAATGTGGGGATTTACACCTTCATACCAGTACAGGAAGCCTTCCATATCTACGGTCTGACCAACTTCCAGAGCCTTTACAGCCTGGTAAACATCGGTATCAGGACCACACAGATAAGACTCTACGGTAAAGGTATAAGTTGTACCGTTGTAAGATACGTTGAAGTACAAATCATCTCCCTCGGAACCGGAACCATCCCAGTTGTACATGAATGCATCGCCATTATCATTGGCAGCTTCTACGGTCATACCCTTGAAAGCGACACGTTCGTTCTGGTGTTTAATCAAATCATCGGTTCCCAGTAAGGAGGTCATGTCAGCAGCCTCTGCCACATAGCTGCCATCCTCGATTTCATAGGTTGCGTCGATAATTTCAACTTCGCCGGCCCACTCGGACTTATAACCGGTAACCTTGATTTTGGTTCCCTCGGTCAGTTTGTCATAGTCTTCTTTGGAACAAGGCATGTTGTAAAGGAAGTAAGCGCCGTCTTTGTCCTGGGTATAGAAGGTTGCTACGCCAACCCCTTCGTTCTCCCACCAGCCCTGCTTAGCCTGAACATAGGTTTCTACTACAACCTCGCTGTCCACATCAGCAGCAACATATTCCGCATAGGTCATAACGCCTTCGCCTTTCACATCGGCGGTATCGTTTGCAGCCTTTCCACATCCAGCCAGCGCCAGAGTCAGGGAAAGAGCCAGGGTTACAATGAGTGACTTTTTCATAATTTCTCCTCTTTTCATGAGTTTTTTATTTGGAAACAATGCCATTATACCGTATTTATCGGGGAAATCAATGGTGATTGTGCCTAAATACGAACAATTTTGCCCAAAACTTCCGGGTAACGTAAAGAATAATGCCAATCCAGGTGATTCCCAGCACGGAAAGCAGGATGACTGCGGCCTTGGGCAAATGACCTAGATCTGCTTTTTCCATGCCTGTCTGGCGTTTCTGGTCGAGACGGTACAGGGAGGTGACATCGGAAAACAGCTTGTCCATGTAGGTGTCGTCAATGGTTTCTTTACGTCGCACGGATTTCACCACGTTTTCAATCAACTGCCCGGAAGCATCCCGGAGGGAGGCAGAGCCGTTGAATACCGGGGTGACAAAGGTATTTTCCGCATTGTATAGAAGCAGCTCAGATGCCTGGATTTTTACCCGGTAATGGGTATCATCATCGATGCCGCAGTGTGCCAGGTAATCTTGATAGGAGGCATCGTTCTGGGCTTTGGAGGTAACCGGAACATAACCCTCCGTTTCTGCATAGGCAATCTGGACATCATTGGTAAGCAGATACTGGGCAAACAGCCAGGAAGCCAGTACTTCCTGGGAATCCGGCTTGTTAAACACACATACAGAAGGCCCTTGGGAAATCATCTGCGGGTGCATGGAATCGTACTGAGGAATCATGCGTACCGCCGTGTCAAAGTCTACCAAGGCGTCCTCACTGATGTCACTTAAAGGAGCGTTGGTGCCCATCCAGGTAGCACCGGCAGTGGAATCAATGGCAAAGATACACTGCCCGGCATTTAAGAAGTTTGCCGGATAGCTGGAAATCTTAAAGGTGGAAAACGCACCGGTTTTCGCGTGCTCTGCCACGGTATAAAGAATATCCTTGGTAGTGTCGTTAAACAGCAGAATCTCTCCTTCATCGTTGGAGTAGCCGGCATTCCTTTGACGCAGCAGCTGGATCATCATGTTATCGGTGGATTTATAGATAAAGGGAATCATCACCTTTTGCCCGTTTACCAGATAATTGCCCTCAGCATCCTGTGCCATCGCTGCCTCGGAAACCTCCCAGATAAAGTCCCAGGTGAGGTAATCCGGCAGGGTGTAGCCCAGCTTTTCCACATAGGTCTTGTTTACATAACATGCTTCAGTGGAACGCATATAAGGGATTGCGTAGTAATGATCCCGGAAGGAACATTCCTGTAAAAACTGGGGAATGATTTCCTCCTTGGTAGGAGAGTCAAACCGTACCTCAGAGCCTCCCAGGCCGTAACGGCTGTCGGTAAAAAGGTCATCCAGAGGAACCACTACATTACTGCCGGTCATGTAAGTAGCGATGTGATCGGGGTAAGTGATACACACATTCGGAGTGGTTCCGGTGGAGATATTGGTAATGACATCGTTGTAGATTTTGCCATAGTCTGTATACAGACGCAGATTTACGGTAATGTTAGGGTACAATGTCTGGAAATCTTCGATGGCTTTTTTATAAATCGCGGTCTGGGTTTTGTTGGTATCGTTTTTGGCCCAGAAAGTAATCTCGTAATTCTGGGAGGTATCGAATTCCTCCGGGATAGTGAACGCCTCCAGTCCACGGGAGCCGTGACAGCCGGAGAGCATCAGCATTCCGGCAAGCACCAGAGAGAATACCCGCCCTTTTTTGAACAGTTTTCTCATCCTTTTGTCCCCCCTCTTGCACCGCCTGCCATAATCTTCTTACGGAAGATTAAAAAGAGAATAATCAGGGGCAGGGAAATTACCACCACAGCCGCCATCATAGCGGGAATATTTTCCCGTCCGAAGCCGTTTTCACGGATTTCCTGGATACCGTTGGAAACCAGATAGTAATTGGCGTCATCGGTAATGAGCCTTGGCCATACATAGGAGTTCCAGCACTCGATCACCTTTAAAATTACGATGGTAATGAGGGTGGGCTTACAAATGGGAATCATGACCCGGCGCAGATACCGTAGATCCGAGGTGCCGTCTACTTTGGCGGCATAGTACAGCTCGTTGGGAATCTGGGCGAAATTCTCCTTTAGCAGATAAATATAGAACACACTGGTGACAGAGGGAAGAATCAGTCCCACGAAGGTATTCCGCAGTCCGAAATTGGTAATGGTGGCAAAGTTGGTGATGACCACCAGCTCATTGGGAATCATCATCAGGGATAGAAACAGGGTAAATACCAGATTTTTACCACGGAATTCCAACCGGGCGAAGGCGAAAGCCGCCAGGGTGATGACCACCAGCATGATTCCCGTGGTAATGACGGTAAAAATTAAGGTGTTTAACAGATAGCGCCCCAGAGGCACGGTGGTAAAGGCATCCACATAGTTCTGCATGGTGGGTGACAAGGTGAAAAAGGATGGAATGCGTTCTGCATTATAGGTGCTGTAGCTTTTTACAGAGGTTAGAACCATCCAGTAAAAGGGGAACAAAACGAGGATTGCCCAGAGGGTAAGCAGGGTGTAAAGTACCACATTGCTTACAATCCGGTGAATCTTCGCTGTTTTTTGGATTTTTTCATAATCGGTTTGTTTTTCCATAAGAATCTCCCAACTTAGACATAATGGACATGCTTTTTGCTTACCAACAGGTTGATACAGGTAATGGTCAGCACGATTGCAAACAGGATAATGGCGGCTGCGGATGCGTAAGAAGGATAACCACCGCTGTCACCGTAGAGCATATCGTATACATAACCCACCAGGGTATTCATCTGGGCTGCATTTAAGTCCACGCCAAAGAGCGCCACCGCATCACTGTATGCCTTGAAAGCACCGATGAACCCTGTGATAATCAGATAAAAAATCATAGGGGAAATCATGGGAATGGTCAGTTTATAAAACATACGGAACCGGGATGTGCCATCCACCCGGGCAGCAA
>USSP01000178.1 GCA_900557385.1 uncultured Lachnospiraceae bacterium | reverse complement strand
GCAGGTTGACGCAGAGCAGGGCGCGGGGGCAGGTTTCCAGCACCTGCATGACCAGCAGCAGCCCCCGTTCCAGACAGGTGGCATCACAGACCACTACCGCGGCATCTGGCTCTGCAAAGCAAAGAAAATCCCGTGCCACGATCTCTTCGGCACTGCGGGCACGGAGCGAGTATGTGCCGGGGAGATCTGCCAGCAGGAGCGATTCCCCGTTCCAGGTGACTGTCCCCACGGCACTGGCAACGGTTTTTCCCGCCCAGTTTCCGGTGTGCTGGTGCATGCCGGTGAGGGCGTTGAATACGGTGGATTTTCCCACATTGGGTCTGCCGATCAGTGTGGCAAAACCTGATTTAAACTGTTCGTTCATGCTTTGTTTGTCTCCCTTAAGCTTCCTTTCCTGTTTCCTCCTGTACTGCTGTCTCAGAGGATGTCATGTCCGGTTGCTTTCTTTCCTGTTTTTTTGCTTTCCTTCTTTTCGTGATTTTGCGGGTTATCAAGGCTGCAACAAGAATAATAACCGCCCATACCAGGATATAGGGCAGCCGGATTACCAGTCCGATGAAAAATTCTGCTGCATCTCTTCCTAAATTTCTGCAGTTATGTAGAAAGCCTTCCTGCATGCGCTCCCATGCACTCTTCTCCTTTTCCGTCACAGGGGTGTAGGTGGTCACTTCCTCCACATCGATGTAAACGGTGGCATAACTGATCTGGTTGTTCATGGTGCGCATCTGGCTTTCCAGGCTCTGAATCTGATAACGCACATCGGTCAACTGGTCTTCCAGATAAACCAGTTCTTCTACGGTTTCTGCCTGCTCCACCAGTTCAAGTAAGCGCTCCTGCTGTGCACGAAGGGCTTCCAGATGGCTCTGTACATCCACGTACTGCAAAGTCACATCTTCTACACTTTCGCTGCGATAAGTGATATTCGTGTTTTCTGCCATCACATCCAGGAAGGCATCCAGCTGATCAGCCGGAATTCTTGCGGTGACGGATGCGCTCCGGTAGTTATTGGTCTTATAGTAGACGCTGCCGTTATTCTGATCCATGCGCTCCACATAACCGCCCAATTCTGTGACTTTGTTCTGGATGGAATCCATCAGGGCATCAAAGCTTTCCGTCTCCACCGTTAAATTAACGGTACGAATCAACTTACGGTCTGAAGCCTCCTGGGGAAGTTCTTCCTTACTTTCTGTATTCTCCATCGCGCCGGCATCCGCTGATACCTCCATACGGTTTCCCATGGCTGCATCGGAAAACGCAGCCGATTCAACGGAATCCATCGTGTAAGATGCATCCATGTCATAGGCACTATCCTCGTAAGCAGCCTCTTCGTAAGCCTCCTTGGGCATATCCACCGCCATTGTGGTAGATGTACTTCCACACCCTGCCAATAGTGCACCGCACAAAAACACAACACCCAAAATTTTTCCATACTTTTTCTGCATAATAAAATCCTCCTTGTTTTCCTTGTACTATAGATACAATCCAGCCTGGAAAAATGTTGCAATTTATTAAAATAAATTTTCTGTATGTTTAAACAGCTGTTCCGCATCCACGATTTTGCCTTCATTTCCAACTACGCACAAGCATTGATCTTCCATAAAGGCATCAATATAGTCCGCACAGCGCCGGATGTCTTCGATGGATACTGACAGGAGCTCATCACGTTCTCTCTGCACATCCGCTTCCGTCCAGTTGGTCATATAACCGCAGAGAGAATAAAGTCCCTTTGCTGCCGGATTCATGGGTGTATCCAGTTCCGACACGGCACCAATGATATATTGTGTCAATTCTCTCTCGTCCGCATCGAAATGGCGCACGTAGTCCGCCGCTTTCTCATAAGCATCAATCGTTTTCTGCAGGTTCGGGTCACGGTAGGAAACAAAGTAGCTGTCTCCCGTTTTGCCAAAAGCACACATGCACCCATAGGCACCGCCCTTTACACGCACTTCGTTCCACAGATAATCATAGCCCAGCAGTACCTTTAAAGCTTTCAGGGCTCCCGTATACTCCAGTCCATGTTTCCGGTAATTGCCGGCACGGCATACGAACTGAATCTGGGCAGAGGACTTAAAGCCTTCGTTTTTCTTCTCCAGCTTCGGAGCATAATGTCCTTTTCCTTCCAGTTTATCAAAAAGCTGTTCTGCCAGTTCTTCCACCAGTTCAGACATCCGGCTGTAGCCTTCTTCTGTGGCTGTATAATCCACCATAAGGTTCCCTTTGCAGAAAATCTCATGCATCAGGGTTTGAAGATTCTGCATCAGGGTTTCTTTTTCTTCCTCAAAATGCTGGCTTAACTCATCTACCAGACGATAGTGTTCAATGCCATTGACTGCATCAGTCACTCGTCCAACTGCAGAGAAATACGACAACGCACGGTTTAATGCTGTCACATGTCCGGCCGCTGTCATGGATTCCTGTTCTCTGGATTTCAGTTCCAGGAGAAGTTCCTGTAATCGTTTGGTATCTGTAAAATCTGATGTCAGGATCAGCTCCTTCATAAGGGCAAAGGCTTCCGGCAGATGATCGTAAAATGCCTTGCATTTCACTTCGATGGTATTGGTATTTTCTTTTAAATCCAAAGCATTGGTGTAGGTGTTTAATACCGTGGAAATACCACCGGTCTGGATATTGATCTCATGATTCAATTCCCCATAGGAGTAGGATCTGGTATTTACCATTCCCAGTAATGCCTTCAGGATTCCCACATAAGGGAATAACGCTTCCTCGATGTTATCCAGTTTAAAAATCAGTCGGATATACCCAATTCCTCTGGTATCAATCTCATGAAACAGTAAATCGGTACCCTTGCAGGAACGAAGTTCATTGACATAAGGCACACATTTTTTCGTCAGGTCTTCTCTGGTAAGCACCGGAATCGTGGCAAGTGCCTCCGGTGAATCCTCACTTTCCTGATATCCCCGCAGTGCTTTGGTCTCCGCCACAATTTTCTCAATCTGTTCCTGAGAAAGCGTCTGTTTATAGGCTGCAAGCTTCTCTGCCAGTTCCTTATCCTTCCGGGCTGTCTTTCCCTTTTCCGGCGCCAGCACCAGTACACTGCGATGAGGATTCTGCAAGAGATATTTACGAATCAGGTCTTCAAAATATCCTTCCTCTACTGCACGGCGCAGTGCCCCATAGGTATGGTTTGCCTCTACATGGATAAAGGCGGCACGATCATCATATAACCAGCTGTCCAACATCTGTAATCCATACATCAGTCCTGCAGGATAAGAGCCAAAATCTGCCTCTCTGTACTTGAATTCAAAGTGATTGATTCCTGCAAGCAAGGCTTTTTTGTCAATTCCCTGCTCTGCCTGCCCGGTAAGAACTTCCTTAATGGTATCCAGAAATTCCTGTTTCTGGTCTTCCTGTGCGTTTTTTGCCACCACAGAGAAAAAGGGCTGCAAAATACCATTTTCGTACTCGCTGTACACATCATCCCCGATTCCCTTGTCAATCAGTGCCTGTTTCAAGGGTGCTCCCGGTGCCGTACAAAGTGCATAATCCAGAATCTGCATGGCAATATAAAGCTTACGATCCAGACTTTCTCCCATTACCACATTGTAGGTCAGATAGGTGGCATGATCCTCCGGTTCTGAATCCAAAATCGAATAGGTCTTACGATATTCTGCAGGTTTATGAAAGGGTTTCTGGAATCCTACCCTGGAATCCACCTCCAGATAATCATAGGCAGACAAGTATTCCCGATCAATAAAATCCAGCTTCTCCGCCATATCCATGTTACCGTAAAGATAAATATAGCTGTTACTGGGATGATAATATTTGTGATGAAAATCCAGGTAGTCCTGATAGGTAAGTTCCGGGATCACATCCGGATCTCCGCCGGATTCCACACTGTAGATGGTGTCCGGATAAAGGGTATTCATTACCTCTCTGTCCAATACATCATCCGGTGAAGAAAAGGCCCCTTTCATTTCATTGTAAACAACACCGTTATATTTCAGATCATCTTCCGGGCTTTCCATTTCATAATGCCAGCCCTCCTGACGGAAAATTTTCTCTTCCTTGTAAATATTCGGATGAAATACGGCATCCAGATATACATTCATCAGGTTCTGGAAATCCTTGTCATTGCAGCTCGCCACAGGATAAACAGTCTTATCCGGATATGTCATGGCATTTAAAAAGGTATTCAGAGAACCCTTTGCCAGTTCAATAAAGGGATCCTTGACCGGGAATTTGTCGGAACCGCAAAGTACCGTGTGCTCCACAATATGCGCCACTCCGGTGGAATCCTTGGGCGGTGTGCGAAATCCGATGTAAAATACCTTATTGGGGTCATCATTGGAAAGCAATGCTACACGTGCTTTGGTTTTATTATGTTCCAGGAGGTAACTCATGGAATTCAAATCTTCAATAAAGCGTTTCTCAAGAATCGTATAAGACTTCAGTTCTTCAATGTCCATATAAAAAGTCCTTTCTTAACTACATAATCCAGTCCATTGTAGCATTATTATTTTTATTTTTCCACTTTCTATTACAGAAAATTAAAAGAGCGGGCAGATCCGAAGACCCACCCGCCCAGTGTAAAAGGGGAATTTTTACCATATTTG
>USSP01000177.1 GCA_900557385.1 uncultured Lachnospiraceae bacterium | reverse complement strand
ACCGGACGTTATCCGGCATCCTGCCCTGTGAAGCCCGGACTTTCCTCACCTGCACCCTTACGATGCAGCCGCGAACACCTGTCCGGCTTATTTGCATGGTTATCTTAGCAAAGAAATCCAAAAAAAGCAAGCTATACGTTAAAGCAGCTTCCCCCGATAAACTCTCTGCAAATGGAATTCTGCGGTAAATTGGTACTGTCAATTCCCAGGAAATATTCCAGGAATTTCAGTAAACGCTTTGCCTCGAAATACTCCGGATCTTCCTTTCCGATACAGAAAAGAAGCGGTTCGGCATACTGCTTTAACACAGCCAGCTCATAAATTAAAACAGAATTAAACATTGCATCTGCACTTTCCTGATAAGGAAAGATGTTTTCTTCTTCTCCCTTACGTACCGATGGCCACATTGCAATGGTTTTTTTGGCAGAAGCTCCTCTCGTCCGTGCATCTCTTACGATACGGCGGAGCAGACGACCGTCTGTCGTGGGAATTCGGTTGTGAGCATCAATATTCAGGCTGGTAAGTGCACTGATGTAAATTTTGTATTTACTGTCATTCGGCAGTGCATAGGACATCTTATCATTCAGGCCATGGATTCCTTCAATAACCAGAATATCTTCCGCTCCAAGCTTCAGGAAATTGCCATGATATTCTCTTTGTCCCGTAAGGAAATTAAATTCCGGCATCTCCACGGTCTTTCCTGCCAGAAGTTCACACATATTCTGGTTAAACAATTCCACATCAATGGCTTCCAGACATTCAAAGTTATAATTTCCGTTTTCATCCAACGGCGTATTTTCCCGATTGACAAAATAGTTATCCAATGCAATCGGGTGCGGAACCATTCCCAGCGTCCGAAGCTGTATGGACAATCTGTGGGAAAACGTAGTCTTTCCTGAGGAAGAAGGACCGGCGATCATAACGAATTTTACACCGCCACGGTTTACAATATCCTTGGCAATCTCACCGATTTTCCTTTCCTGCTCCGCTTCCTGAACCAGAATCAATTCCGCAAGATTTCCGTGACATACCCATTCATTCAAATCTCCCACGGTGTCAATTCCATTATATTGATTCCAGATCGCGGATTCTCGCAACGTATGGAATAGATTCTCCCTGGGCTCAAAAAACTCGATTTTATCCGGCTGTTTTGTATACGGCAGAATCAGCATCAGGCCATCTTCATAGGCAATGACATTGAAATATTTCATGTATCCGGTATCCGGCAGCATATATCCATAATAGTAATCATAAAAGCCACCCAGAGAATATACATTGACCGTAGAACTGCGCCGGTAACGGAACAGCTTCACCTTATCCTTCATGCCTTGTTTTTCAAATAATTCTACCGCTTCATCAAGAGGCAGACTTCTTTTTTCAATAGGGATTTTCTCTTCCACCATCTCTGTCATTCGACGGTTAATGCGATCCACAAATTCCTGTTTGATCTTAAAATCCCCTTTTAAGCTACAGAAAAAGCCCTGTCCGATGGCAAATTCCACCTTGACCTTTTCTACATGCTGATCCTTCTCCAACACATCATACACCGCTTTGATCAGCATCATCGTAGCTGTCCGCTCATAGGTCTTATGTCCGATGTCATCCTGCAGGGTCAGGAAGGAAATGGTACAATCCCTCTCCAATTTTTTCGTTAGTTCACGGATCTTCCCGTCTGCAATGACCAGTGCAATCAGACCCTTATACTTCTCCTGGAATTCATCGGCAATTTCCTCGTAGGTGGTTCCTACTGCATAATTTCTTTCCACTACCTCATCTGTTTTGCCCATCTTGATTGTTACTTTTGCCATTTCATTTTGTCCCATTATGTAGGTTCCTTTTCATAACATATGTTACAATTTGTTGCTATATCCCAATTTTTCCAGTGCAGCTGCACTATCCTCCAGTTCCTGCCGGATCTGCTGCAGCCTCATTTCCCTTCTTGCCTGTGCATCTGATGTACCGGCTGCCTTTTCTGCTACTTGTCCGTAGATTTCCTGTTGGAGTTTTCTCTGCCGGAGCAGATACTGCACCAATGTCCCGTTTTTATTTTCCAGCAGGCAGGGACCGTATTTCTGTGCCAGGCGTTCTCCCTGTACTGCAGGCGGTATTCCCGCCTGCACCTTCATCATCGGGTAGTACTTTCCCTCTTCCAACACCATATCTTCTGCCACAATCACAAAGTGGTGATCATACAGCCATCCCCGGAAGAACTCCAAATCAGACTGCGGCTGCAGAACAAGTTCCTCCATTCCTGCCGCCGTCTCTATTCCATTGGCAAGAATCTGTGCCATAAGTTTTCCACCCATTCCCGCACAGATCATGGCATCACAAGCCCCCGGCTCTATCCGGGAGAGTCCATCTGAGAGCCTCGTCTCTATGTAATCTCCCAGTCCCGCTTCCAAAATATGGGTTCTGGCCTGCTCCAACGGACCTTTCCGCACATCGGATGCCAGTACCTTCCGACTGATTTTCTGCTGAACCAGATAAATAGATACGTAGCCGTGATCACATCCTACATCACAGACACATCTTCTTCCCGGTGTGATCATATCGGCTACTGCCTGCATCCTTTTCGATAACACTACCTGCATGATCTTAATCCAAATAATCTTTCAGCTTACGGCTGCGGCTGGGATGACGTAATTTACGCAATGCCTTCGCCTCAATCTGTCGAATACGCTCACGTGTTACATTAAATTCTTTGCCCACTTCTTCCAAAGTACGGGCTCTGCCATCGTCTAAGCCAAAACGCAGACGCAATACCTTCTGCTCTCGCTCTGTTAAAGTTCCCAGAACCTCCACCAGCTGTTCTTTCAACAAAGTAAAGGCTGCAGCATCGGAGGGAACCGGTACATTATCATCCTGGATGAAATCACCGAGATGACTATCCTCCTCTTCACCGATAGGGGTCTCTAAAGAAACCGGCTCCTGGCTGATCTTAAGAATCTCACGCACACGATCCACCGGCATATTCATTTCTTCTGCAATTTCTTCCGGAGTTGGTTCACGCCCCAATTCCTGCAGCAGCTGACGACTCACTCTGATAAGCTTGTTGATGGTTTCTACCATGTGAACCGGAATACGGATGGTTCTCGCCTGATCCGCAATGGCACGGGTAATTGCCTGACGTATCCACCAGGTAGCATAGGTAGAGAATTTGTAACCTTTCCGATAATCAAATTTCTCTACTGCTTTGATCAATCCTAAGTTTCCTTCCTGAATCAGGTCAAGAAACAGCATTCCGCGACCCACATAGCGCTTTGCAATACTGACTACCAGACGCAGGTTTGCCTCTGCCAGTTTCTTCTTGGAATCTTCGCCGATATCCACGATTTCCTGCTGTTCCTCGATCTGCTTGTTGATTTCTGCCTTTTCTTCTTCCGGACAGTCCTCCAATTTTTTCTGCAGTTCTGCAATTGTCTCTGCGGCCTTCACACCGTCTTCCATCTTCTGTGCCAGTTCGATTTCTTCCTCCGCAGTCAAAAGGGGAACCTTACCGATTTCTTTCAAATACATACGAACCGGATCTTCGATACTGATGCCATCAGGAACAGAGAGATCGATATTCTCCACATCAACCTCATCCTCATCGGAAAGAATGATCTCCTCATCCTCCACATCGTCGTCATCATCCATGATTCGAAGCACATCAATTCCGCTCTGCTCCAATACTTCCAGTACCTTGTCGAGCTGGTCGTCCTCTAACGGCAGATCTGCAAAGAAATCCACGATTTCCTGATACTCCAGGACATTCTTTTTCTTTTTAGCAAGTGCCAGAAGTTCTTTCACTTTCTCCTGGTATCTCGCCATTGTGTTTTCATCCATCTTTTGGTTCCATCCTTCCATTTTGTATTACTATTTTTACCTTTATTCTACGAAATATTCCATTCGCGCCGGAATGCCTTTGATTTCCTGTCAATCCAGGGAAATCCGGGTTTTTCCCAGTTCTTCCAACGCCTTTTTTCCTTCAATGACTTTATTTAAAGCCTCCACATCGGATCCCAGTTTTCCACTATAGTACTCATAGGAATCCTTTTTTACGCTGTATACAATATCGTGAAATGCTTTTGCACGATCCATTTCCTCCGATTGCGGAAGCTGGGTATGAAAAAGCGCGGCTGCCTGCCGTTGCTGCTCCTCATCCGTAAACATATCAATAATTGCTGCCGGATTATAAGCACCTGCTTCCAGATCCGAAAAAAGCCGCTCTGCGACCTGACTGTAAAGAGGATCCGTAAAGTCCCTGGCCGAAATGTATTTTTTAATTTTATCGTAAAGAGCAGGTTCATCTGCAATCCACGTAATAAGGAGGCGTTGGGCTTTCTTTCGGCTCTCCTCCACTGTGTTTTTAGGCTGGACACCAGACTTGGGACGCTCAATGGGCTTGGCAAGCCCGGTCTGGGCAGCATAACCAATCACCAGCTTTCTCAGATTTTCCAAGCCAATCTGGAACTTATCTGCCACGGCAATCATGTAGTTGTCACGTTCCGCATCCTCCGGAAATCCGCACAGCTTCTTTGCCACTTCCCGCTGAAATTTCGTCCGGGCTTCCGGATCCTGTTGATCGTATTCTCTCTGTAAAATACGAATTTCG
>USSP01000176.1 GCA_900557385.1 uncultured Lachnospiraceae bacterium | reverse complement strand
ATACCACGAAGGGTGCAAACACATCGGAACCCATCGTAATCACAAACTGGTCTGCCTGTTCCTCCACGGTATAGTGGATCGCCGGCACAGGCAGATGCAGATATTTATAAGGTACAAAAATTTCTGTTTCAACCTGAACACGCCCATCCGGGTAGGTAAAGACTGCCTCGATAAATACATCCTTTTTATCTACCGTTTTCAAGAGTTCCATGAAATCCTTTTCCAGAATCATGGCGGCAGACAAGGCATCACATTGTGCCTCTACGCTTTCCTCCATAAGAACGCTGAAATCCATGTGGCGCAGGCGCAGGGTCAATTCACAGTTCTGCTTGTCGAAGGTCTCATTTTCCAGCCATACCTTTAAGTTTTCTCCGGTTAATTCCAGACTTCCCGTAGTACGTGCAAAGAAGTTTCTGGCAAAATAGTGCAGGGCTTTCCACCGACCGAAGTAGTCAATACTTGCCCAGGAAGCCACCGGCCATTCATCATTTAACTGCCAGTACAGAGCGCCCATACAGCGTCCCCTGTTTCTTCGCCAGTGCTCCACGCCGTATTTGATGGCATTTGCCTGCAGAACCTGAGTTGCATAAAGCAGGCTGTTGAAATCCTTGGGATAACGGAAATTTTCTGCCAGATAGTACAACAGCTTACCGTTAGCCGAGCTGTTTTTCTGATGGCTCTCCATCACATCGGAGAAAATATTTCTATCGTCCTCTCTGGTAAAGGTGTTCACGGTCTTGGCACAGGGGAAAGACTGAAAACCAAACTCGGAGCAGAACCGGAAAAAGTGATTCCGGTAATCGGTAAAGGGCAGCATGCCATGCCATACCGACCAGTAATGAACATCGCCACGGTTCTCATCATTGGGATCATCATAGCAGCCTCCGGAGCAGGGGGAGGACGGCCAGAAGAAGGTATCCGGGTCTTCCTCTTTCATAATTCCGGGAATCACAAACTCAAACTGTTTGATATAGTCTGCCTTCACATAAGCATTATGACATTTATAATCATCCCAGTTCATCCATGCAGTTTCCAATTCGTTATTGCCGCACCATAAACCTAAGCTGGCATGATGCCGCAGGCGGCGTACATTATCCCGCAGCTCTTTCGTCACACTTTCTTCAAATGCCGGGGTGAAATCATAAATATTGCAGGCAAACATCAGATCCTGCCATACGATCAATCCAAGTTCATCACATAATTCATAAAAATAATCAGCCGGATAATAACCACCGCCCCATACACGGATGCAATTATAGTTAGCCTCTATGCAGTCCTGCAACAGGCGTCTGGTACGCTCCGGGGTAATCCGCGGATATACACAATCCTCCGGGATGTAGTTGGCACCCATGGTAAAGATTTTCACACCATTGATCTGGAAGCAGAATTCCTCGCCCCACTGATCTTTGTCCTGACTGATCGAAAGCGTGCGCAAACCGATGCGGTAGTCTTTTTTCTGCTCGCCTTTTGCGGTATGTAAGACCACCTGAAGAGTATAAAGGGGATGCTCCCCATAACCGTTTGGCCACCACAGTCTGGGATTTTCCACCGTAAAGCTGCACTTTCCTTTGCGCAGAGGCAATAACTGCCCGTCCACTCTCCGCTCCATGGTCACTTTCGCAGGAATGGCTGCCGGTTCCGGGGTAAGAAGCCGGCGGTTTCCGGTGTAAAGGCTGCCGTATCCAGTACTGCCCCCTCCGGATCACACAGCGTAATTTCCATGTCCTGTGCTCCTGACCAGCTTAAGGTATCCACTTCCACGGTGACAGTGGCTTTTCCCTCCGCATGTTCCTGGTGGATCCGCACATTCTCCAATACTGCATCACTATAACCTACCAATTCTATGTCTCTCTGGATACCTGCATCAATTAACTCTGCACCCCAGTCCCAGCCAAACATGGAGTGGGCTTTCCGCATAAACTGGTTGCCATAAACAGAGCAGTCGGAAATCACATAAAACTTTTTCTTTTCCTCCGGCTTATATTCAGAAACATATTTCATAGCCGACAGAAAGACAATGCGGATAGTATTCTCTCCGGCTTTCAGATAGTCTTTTACAGAAATCCGCCAGGTACGGTGCATATTGTCCGTCTTCGTCACATAGCTTCCGTTAATATAGATTTCTGTCAGCGTGTCCAGACTCTCTGCCCGCAATTCTACAATATCTTCCTGCAGCAAAGTCTCCGGTACCTGAAAGCTTCGCTCAAATTCATAATCATTCCAAAACATATCCCTGGTGTCGTATTCATTCATACGGTCATAGGGGTCAGGGATTGCTTTGTGCTCCAGCAGGGTAGACAGCACCGTACCGGGAATCTTCGCTGTGAAGCGTTCCTCTTCTCCCGTCTGATGCATCTGCCAGACTCCATTCAATGACACTGTCTGCATTTTCATTTACCTCTCTTACCTTAGTTTTCTATTTGTTTCCGGTGCAATAACAGCACCATATCTCCTTCTTTTAACTGGGTATTTCCTTCCGGCTTTATCACCTTGTTTTTCCTCTTGATGCTCAGTAAAAAAGTCTGTCGGGATATATCCAGATCACGGATCTGCTGCCCGATCCAGGGATGTCCGCTTTTCAGGCAGACTTCTTCCAATGCTGCATTAATCTGCTGGGTACTGGTGGTGGCAAGTACCAGACAGTCGCCTGCCTGCAAAACGAATTCCGGGTAAGTCGTATTCACATCCCGCCCCCGCAGCAATACCGCCGGATATAAGCCCTGGGGAAGTTCAATTTCCCGGATTCTTTTTCCCGCATATGGATGCTCCTTCGTAATATCCAATGTAAGAAAATCCGCCTCATGGGTAAGATACATGCCACCCTTGATTTTCGTGTAATATTCTACGAAGCCGGCGCTGATAATACCGGTGGGAATCGCCACCATCAACACGCCTAAAAACGAAATGACGATTGCCATCAGCCGCCCGCCTAATGTCACCGGATAAATGTCCCCATAGCCTACCGTCAGCAAGGTGGACATGGACCACCAGATACCGGAAAAGGCATTGGCAAACCTGTCCGGCTGGGCATCATGCTCCAATCCATACATGCACAAGGAGGATGCCAGCATCAGAATCAGTACCAAAAAGATAGAACTGACTAACTGGTCTTTTTTATCCTTTAAGACATCGGTAATGACATTAAAAGCATCGTAGCTTGCATTGATACGAAACAGCCGGAAAATCCGCACTACCCGCAGCATGCGGAATACCACGGCTCCGCTGGGGAAGAAAAAGGGTAGAAAATAGGGCAGGAAACTGAGTAAATCAATGACTCCGTAAAAAGATCCTGCGAATTTCAGCACCGCCACCCCTCTTTTGCTTTGAGGATATAAATATTCTGCCGTCCACAACCGCAGTGCATATTCCACCACGAAAATAAAAACCGTAACCGCTTCTATTTCATTGAAAACCTGGGTATAGGCAGCTGCCTGGTCAAAGGTCTGCAAAAAACAGACAGAGATATTTAACACGATCACAACGGTAATCAGCAAATCAAAAAACAGACTCACGGTATCGCTTCGGTTTCCAATCTGAATAATATCAAATATACGTTTCTTGTATTCTCGGAGTTTGTGCAAAATATTTCCCTTTCCCATCCCATTTCGCATGTCCCGATCTGTCTGGATTTTCTGTTTTACTGACATGGGATTTCCGCTTCATCATACCATGATTCAACTACCTATTCAACCGGAATAAACGCAAAACAAGCACCTGAAACCAGATGCTTGCTAAAATAATTTATTCCTTATATACAATTCCCACTCTTTTCCAGCTAAAGAGCATTGCCTGACCAAACTCTCCACCTAAATCAATGGTTTCCCCCTTCGCTTTTCCTTCCAGGAGAAGTGTTGCTGCCTCCTCAAACTCATCCAGAATATCCGGCATTACCGGCGTTTTATGATGCGCCGGCCAGGTAATTGTGAAATTTTCCTGTTTTAACCGTAAAATGGAATTGCGATAGGTTTGGATATCTGTGGCATAATCCAAGTTCAATAATACGTTCGCTTCACAACAGGTGTCACCTGTATACATCCTCTTTTTTTCTACATCCAATAAACAAATAGTGCCAATCGTATGTCCCGGAGTCGGAATCAATTTAAGTATTCTGTCTCCCAGATCCATTTTTTCGGTTCCTTTTATATACGTACATTCTGCCTTGACAGGAGCAAAGGAATCCTCTCCCGTCATACTCTTTCTATATTTTACCGCAGAATGTTGTTGATACACTTGCCTGTCTTTTTCATTGAGGTACACTCTTTCAAAAAAGCTTGTCCCTCCGATATGATCTGCATGTCCATGTGTTAATATTACTTCCACCGGAAGTGAAGTAAGTGACTGGACAATTTTCTTCAAATCAATTGTTCCAAATCCGGTGTCAATAAGGATTGCTTTTTTCTTGCCAGCCAGCAAATACATGTATACACTTGCATTTTCATTATATTCTTCGATTTGCCAGGTACTTTCATCAATAGCCTTTATTCGATATTCCAATACTGTTCCTCCCTATGAAACCTTAATTCATCAGAAATGCAAATACCGATTCCAGTTGCATTTCTATTTGATTGATCCGGCTTAGAACATTCGCGTTTTCTGACCTTACATCAG
>USSP01000175.1 GCA_900557385.1 uncultured Lachnospiraceae bacterium | reverse complement strand
TGTTTAGTTCTGCTCTGCTTTGTACTTGGCAACCAGACGCTGGATGCGGTCATACGGATTTAAGAGATCGCTGATCGAGCTGTCGTGATTTAACGTATCGATGATATAAGCGATGTATTTGCTCATGTCGCAGTTGATATAATATGGCTTTGCAAGCAGTTCCGGTGTCTGATAGGTCAGGTTCGTGGTTACGACCTTGTAGATTGTGCCGTCTGCAACCGCCTCGTCAAAACGCTCCAGGCCGTTGGTAAACAGACCGAAGGTTGCAACAACGAAGATACGGTTGGCCTTTCTCTTCTTTAACTCGGTAGCAACATCAATCATACTCTCACCGGAGGAGATCATATCGTCGATGATAATCACATCCTTACCCTCGACGGAGGAACCTAAGAACTCATGTGCAACGATCGGATTTGTACCGTTTATGATGGTAGCATAATCACGGCGTTTGTAGAACATACCGGTGTTGACACCCAGAACATTTGCAAAGTAGATGCTGCGATCCAAAGCGCCTTCATCGGGGCTGATGACAACCAGATGCTCTTTATCAATATGGAGATTCGGAACATGCTCCAGAAGCGTGCGTGCGAACTGGTAGTTGGGAGAAAAGTTATCGAATCCGCAAAGAGGGGTGGAGTTCTGTACTCTGGGGTCATGGGCGTCAAAGGTGATGAAATTGTCCATACCCATCAGGGAAAGTTCTTCCAGTGCATAGGCACAGTCCAAAGATTCCCGACCACTTCTTTTATGCTGTCTGCCCTCATACATGAAGGGCATAATGACATTGATGCGGTGTGCCTTTCCGTTTGCAGCGGCAATGACGCGTTTTAAATCCTGATAGTGGTCATCGGGAGATTTGTGGTTGGTGTAACCCTGCATATCATAAGTGATACTGTGGTTGCATACATCCACAAGAATAAAGAGATCCTTACCACGGATAGATTCCGATAATTCCACCTTGGCTTCGCCGGAGCCGAAACGTGGCTCTTTGAAGTTTAACAGATAGGTATCTTCGATGTAACCATGGAAAGCAGGATCGCTTTTGGCACGATGCTTCACTGCATTGCGGAAATCTACAAGATAGTCGTTGATTTTGTTTCCGAGATCACGGGCAGAATCCAGTGCTACGATTTTTAAGGGTGCAACGGGAATTGCCTGTTCAAGTTGAGTTAAATTTGGCATAATGGCCTCCGGTACGGTAAAATATAAGTAAAGTGATTACATTACATTTTATATCATTGGACAGGACATGAGTCAAGAATAATCCGTGATTCTTCTTTACAACATTTTTGAAATAAGCTAAAATTAAAAGAACCTTGTAAAAAAAGAGGGAGAAAAATATGGCCAAGAAAAAATCCAAACCGATCGTAGCAGTGGTGGGACGTCCTAACGTGGGAAAATCCACACTGTTTAACGTGCTGGCAGGTGAAAGAATAGCGATTGTAAAAGACACACCGGGTATTACCAGAGACCGCATTTATGCGGATGTCAACTGGCTGGATCGTACCTTTACACTCATTGACACCGGCGGTATTGAGCCGGATTCCAACGACATCATTTTATCCCAGATGAGGGAACAGGCACAGATTGCCATAGATACGGCGGATGTGATTATGTTCATGGTAGATGTCAAACAGGGACTGGTGGATGCGGATGCGAAAGTGGCGGACATGCTCAGACGATCCCAGAAACCGGTGGTACTGGTTGTGAATAAAGTGGACAATTTTGACAAGCTGATGCCGGATGTGTATGAGTTCTATAATCTGGGAATTGGGGATCCTCACCCGATTTCCTCTGTGAACCGTCTGGGACTGGGTGATATGCTGGATGCCGTGCTGGAACATTTTCCCGAATACACCGGTGAAGAGGAAGAGGATGATCGTGTCCGGATCGCTATTGTCGGAAAACCCAATGTCGGAAAATCCTCTCTGATCAATAAGCTTTTGGGTGAGAATCGCCTGATTGTTTCGGATATCGCTGGTACGACCAGGGATGCGGTAGATACGGAGATCCGTCATAACGGCAAGGAATACGTATTTATTGATACAGCGGGATTACGCCGTAAGAATAAGATTAAGGAAGAGTTGGAGCATTATATGATTGTCCGTACGGTTTCTGCAGTAGAACGTGCGGATGTGGTGGTGCTTCTTATTGATGCGGTGGAGGGGGTTACCGAGCAGGATGCCAAGATTGCCGGAATTGCCCATGAGCGTGGCAAAGCTATGATTATCGCCGTGAACAAATGGGATGCGGTGGAGAAAAATAACAAAACCGTGAATGAATACACGGCAAAGGTGCGTCAGACCCTTTCTTTTATGCCTTATGCTGAAATGCTGTTTATTTCTGCACAGACCGGACAGCGGTTACCGAAGCTTTTTGATCTCATCGAGGCTGTCAGTGAAAATCATGCCATGCGTGTGCAGACCGGTGTGCTCAATGAGATTATGTCCGAGGCAGTGGCCATGCAGCAGCCTCCCACAGATAAGGGCAAGCGCCTGCGCCTGTATTATATTACCCAGGTTGCAGTGAAACCGCCTACCTTTGTGATCTTTGTAAATGATAAGGAACTGATGCACTTTTCCTATACCAGATATATTGAAAATCAGATTCGCGAAGCCTTTGGATTTCAGGGTACACCGCTGAAGTTTATCATTCGCGAGAGAAAGGAAAACGAATAGACGTGGAACGACTTTACAGCTTTTTAATCGGTTATGCTTTCGGGCTTATTCAGACAGCCTATATCTACGGGAAGATGCATGGCATCGATATCAGACAACATGGCAGCGGTAATGCGGGGACAACCAATACCCTTCGTGTTTTCGGAACCAAGGCGGGGCTTATCGTACTTGCGGGAGATATTGCCAAGTGTATGGTTGCCTTAGCAGTTGTGACGGCATTCTTTAAGGGATCTCACCCGGAAACCATTTATTTGTTGAAAATGTACGCAGCTGCAGGCGTGATTCTGGCCCATGATTTTCCTTTTTACATGAATTTCAAAGGGGGAAAAGGAATTGCAGCGACCGCCGGTTTAATTCTGTCTTTTCACCCGTCTTTTATTCCGGTGGGTGTGATCCTGTTTTTCGGAATTTTTCTGACAACCCATTATGTGTCCCTGGGTTCTCTTCTGGTGTATGCCGGATTTGTGATTCAGCTGATTATCAGTGGACAGCTGGGAATTCTGGGAGACATGAGCCAGGCACAGCTTATGGAAATGTATGTGATTGGCATTGCACTGGCAGCCCTGGCGTACTATCAGCATCGTGCCAATATTGTACGGCTGTGGAAGCATGAGGAACGTAAAACCTACTTATTTAAAAAGAACAAGGAGTAAGAATCGTGGCAAAGGTTTCGATATTAGGTGGAGGAAGCTGGGGCATAGGACTGGCGGTTTTATTACATAAGAACGGACACCAGGTAACGGTATGGTCTGCCGTTCCCCAGGAAATTGCATATTTGGAGGAACATCATGAGCATAAAATGCTTCCCGGCGTGAAACTGCCGGAGGACATTGTATACACCACAGAGGATGCCCGAGGCGTGGAAGGGATGGATTTACTGGTGATGGCAGTGGCAAGTGCCTACACCCGTGTGACGGCAAAACGTCTGGCACCCTTAGTTGCCGAAGGACAAATGATTGTCAATGTGGCAAAGGGGATTGAGGATGTCACCTATATGACACTGTCGGAGATCATCGAACAGGAGATTCCTCAGGCACAGGTGGCAGTATTATCCGGACCCTCCCATGCGGAAGAGGTAAGCCGGGGACTTCCCACCAGCATCGTAGTGGGAGCTCACAGCCGCAAGGTGGCAGAAACGCTGCAAAACTATTTTATGAGTGATGTGTTCCGGGTGTATACCAGTGCGGATGTACTGGGGATTGAACTGGGCGGTTCCTTGAAAAATGTGGTGGCACTGGCTGCAGGTATTGCAGACGGACTGGGCTACGGAGATAACACCAAGGCAGCCCTGATTACCAGAGGAATCCATGAAATCGCCCGTCTGGGAATGGCAATGGGCGGTAAACCGGAGACCTTCTACGGACTCACCGGAATCGGTGATCTGATTGTAACCTGTGCCAGCATGCATTCCAGAAACCGCAGAGCCGGCATCCTGATCGGTCAGGGAAAGACAATGCAGGAAGCCATGGATGAGGTACAGATGGTGGTAGAAGGTGTGTACTCTGCCAAAGCTGCCATGGGACTTGCCAGAAAGTACCATATTGAAATGCCGATTATCGAACAGGTAAATGAGGTTCTTTTTGCGGATAAAAAAGCGGATCTTGCCGTGAGAGAACTGATGCTGCGTGATAAAAAAATAGAGAATCCGGGCGTTGACTGGCTGGAAGAATAAAGCGCAGGAAATAGGAAATGAAATTATGACACCTTTTGTAAAAAAGGTGTCTTTTTTATATGACCTGTTTTTTGTACCATGAGAATATCATGATGATATCATGATAGCAGTGTTTCCAATGCTTGACATGGTATTTTAAAGAAAAGGATGGGATTGATATGGAAAAGATCAGGTATATGGATGAACAGGGTTCTTTCCGTTTGGAGAATCCGGAACAGACCAGTGGTTTGTATTTCCCTATTGCCAATGAATTGGGACTGAAA
>USSP01000174.1 GCA_900557385.1 uncultured Lachnospiraceae bacterium | reverse complement strand
CTCCATGCGGGACAGCATCTGGTTGTAGTAATTCAGGGAATTGAGCATATCCGGGTTACTCATCATGGAGGACATATCCATGTGGGACATGGCATCCATGGTTTTATGCATGCATTCATCACAGACCGTCACATTTCCCGGCAGGTGAAACATTTTCCCTGCTTTGCTCTCCGGTCTGCGGCACATGAAGCAGATATCTTCATATTCCTGGTTTTCATCCTTTTTATTTTCATTAAAATCCGACATGTAATGTTAATCCTCTCTCATTTTCTTTATGGTTTTGTCCCCAATACCACTCGTATCCGGGTCTGGGCATAATCGCCGTCCCGTATCTGCATCACGATGAAAGTCACCTCGGAACCAGCTTCATAATACTCCAGTTCCGCTTTCAGTTCATCCATGGATTTGATGTCCTGGTCACCGATTTTCACGATAATATCGCCTTTTTTAAGTCCTGCTCTGGCAGCTGCACCATTTTCCAGCACCTGATTGATATACACACCCTGGGGCATTCCGTACATCTGTGCCTCCACCTGGGTGATATTGATTCCCGTGATTCCGAGATAGCCTCTGTTCTCAGCCGCCACTTTAAACCGGGTCTCCCGGGACATCAGATCGCTGAGGATGGGTTTTGCCGCTGAAATCGGTATCGCATAGCCCATTCCTTCAATTTTGCTTCCACCGATTTTGTTGGAATTAATGCCAATCAGTTCTCCTTTGATATTCAGAAGTGCTCCACCGGAATTACCGGGATTGATGGCTGCGTCTGTCTGGATAAACGGACCGCTGTTGCTTCCGTCGGAGGCTTCCAGCATGCGGTTCAGGGCGCTGATGACACCGGTGGTCACAGATTGCCCGTAGCCCAGTGCATTTCCGATGGCAATTGCCGGCTCTCCGATGGACAATGCATCGGAATCTCCCAGTGTGGCAATCGCAATGGAATCTGCGGTATCCCGATCCAATTCTGTTAACGGAATGGCAATCACTGCCAGATCCATCGTTTCATCGGTTCCCTTGACAACTGCCTCCGCTGTTTTTTCATTGGCGAAGGTCACCTCCAGAGAATCTGCCTGTTCAATGACATGGTAGTTGGTGACCAGCAACAATTCCGTATCGTTCTCTCCGATGATAATACCGGAACCGCTTGCCTGCTCCTGCTGGGTATAGGTCTGTCCAAAATAGGATGTGCGCTCGGTGTAATTATTCAGGATAGACACCATAGCCGGCATTACCTGTTCCACGATTCCGGTCACATCCGTAACCACTGCAGTAACTGAACCGCTTTCCGACAGAATAGGCTTCGACGGAGCAATTTCCGGGGTCTTTTCCTGGGAAACGATTCCTCCGTTTTCTGTCGCTTCCTGTGTGCCTGTCTCTTCTTCTGCTTCCGGAGTCTCTATTGTTACTGCCTGTTCTTCACTCACCGTGACAGATTCTTTTACCTCCCGGGTTTTACCGGTTGCGAAACCGATGGAAAAGAACCCGATTCCGGCACACACACCGAAAAACAGCCCTAGCACGATCGCCGCTGCCAGCCTCTTTCCAAAGCCGGATTTTTCTTTTCCGGGTTTATGGTCATTCTGATTGGAACCGGAGGGACTTCCTCCATAATTGTTATAATCATCTACTGCATCATATATAGGATAATACCTGCCGGGGCGGTCATTTTCCTCTCCACGTAGTGGAGTTTCTCGTTGGGGAGTTCCCTGCTGGGGAATGCCCTGCTCCGAAGTACCGGTTCCGTTTGGATATTCATTGTCGTACATTTGGAATCTCCTTTCCTTATGGTAAGGCTATCTTAGCAGGCAATTGTGTTCAATCTGTGTCTGAGCCTGTCTATTTCCAATAATTCACATTCATCGTATACCGCATAATTTTTTTGCGGGAAAGCTTCCGGTAATGTTTTCCCGTCCGATAACCCAGATATTTCCATCCGCTCTGCCAGACCAGTTTCGGTAAAAGATACCACTTTCCATGACTGCACAGATATTTCGCTGTCTGTTTCACCATTTTGATGCCTTCCGATTCAGAAGGCACGGCTTCAAAAATTTCCGGATGATCTGCCTGGGAAACCCCCAGATCAAAATTCCGGTGAAACTGTTGAATTCCACTGTAATTATGGGAATGGATTACGCCGGCTCCTGCCACATAGGCAATACGGTATCCTGCCTGAATCACGCCTGCTGCGTAGATCATGTCTTCATTGAAAATCGTGTGACGGATGAATCCTCCCTGACTCTCATAAATATCCTTGCGGTACATGGCACACACATTGGAACACATGTAAGTCTTGATGCCCAGCTCCGGAATATCTTCTTTTCCCTTCACGCGATCCTGGGCCGGATAATTAAAGCTGCGGGTAAACACTTCAATGGGTGAAGCATCCGCTGCCG
The DNA here is from genome assembly GCA_900557385.1 of uncultured Lachnospiraceae bacterium. Taxonomy (GTDB): domain Bacteria; phylum Bacillota; class Clostridia; order Lachnospirales; family Lachnospiraceae; genus UMGS2037. The sequence continues at coordinate 2,225 of USSP01000174.1, read as the reverse complement.
GAAGCTGTCTGGCATAGGAAACCGCCACTCGGGAATCCGAAAAGGGCTTAATCAGTTCTTCCAGTAAATGCGCATCCAGCGGCATCGCATCCTGGGTCATACAAACCACATATTCTGCCTGAGACTCTTCCATTCCCCGGTTCCTGGTAGCACCATGGTCAAACTCTGCGGGTTCTATATGTTCCAGTTTCACCGTGGGGTGAGCCGTCAAGAAGGAGTCAGTGTCTATTCTTTGTTCCCACCATTCTTTCCGGGTATTGATGATCCGGATGTTCGCCGGCTTTATCGTCTGCTCTTCCAGACGTTTTATCAGCACTTCAAAACCAGAAGCAGGTTTACAGGTAGGAATCAGTATATCAATCGACGGATTTTGCATGTTCTTTTTCCTTTTTTCCAAAAAAGAGGTCCAGCTTACGCTATGACCCCTTTTTCAATCATATCATTACTTTGTACCCACGTAGGATGATGTGTCACTCACAATCTGCCGGCTGTATGTCTGCACAGCCTCAGAAGGTGTATAATTCGGATCATCAAACAGGAACTCATGCAGCCATTTAACGTTATCGGACAGATCCAACGGGATGACACAGCTTCCTTTCTTTCCGATGGTTCCGGTGGTACGCATATCCGCCTGCGGGAATCCGTCATTGGCTACGACTTTATATTTTCCAACATCTCCCAGGAGACTGAGAATCTCAGAAATATCCAGAGAAGTAGAAACCATCTTCTCTTCAAATACACTGTTGGCAACAGCAGTCAGATCCTTCACATTTGCCTGTTTTGCCTTGTCCATGATGGCAAGAAGTACGGTACGCTGACGCTCTGCACGGCGGAAATCATCGCCCTTCGTGTAACGGATACGGCAGTAAGCCAGTGCCTGCAGGCCATCCAGATTCTGTGTACCTGCATGTGTTACCTCTGTATAGCTCAAACCTGCCAGTCCTTCTACCGGATCCTCCTTTACCATACTGTACATATAGTTATTCAGATGAACGATCTCGTCCTCTGTAACATTGATCTCTACACCGCCCAGTGCGTCGATTACAGATTTCATTCCGGCGAAACCAATGGTCACATAATCGGTAATATCCAGATCCATGTTCATGTTCAGCATGTTGATGGCCTGCTCCGGACCGCCGTTTGCATAGGCACCGTTACATTTATTGTAGGTGTCATTACCACGGTTTAAATAGGTGTCACGGTATACAGAACAAAGCTTGATATCACCGGTATCCATATTAATGGAAGCTACCATGATGGTGTCGGTCCGAACACCCTTACCCAGCTTACCGTTACGGTCATCTACACCAAAGAGTGCAATGTTCCGATATCCCTGCAGCGTTTCATTTTCCTGAACTTCCTCATTGATGACAATGTCTTCATCCTTGATATCCACTCTGCCGATACCACCCTCGGTACGGATGACTGCCCATAAAACCATCAGCATAATCAGAATGACAAAGATTTCCAGAACAAAGATCAGCATCTTTCTTCTTTTACGCTTTGCCCGCTGTTTCTTGGTCATTCCTTTCTTTCCGGAGGAAGGTTTTCCGGAGCTGTTACGATTGGAATTGCTCCTTGAAGAGGCGGTTCTTTCATAATCATAGCTGTTTCTGGATCCGGCTTTGCTTTTAGAAGTGCCGGATGTTTTCTTTTTCTTGGAATCTGATGCCATTTGTATCTTTCTCCCTTGCTCCATATAATCAAAGGCTGTTGTAAGCCGTATTTTCCTTTGGGTTTAGTATGTCTTTAATAAGCATTTTTATTGATAAAGCCTTTAAAGAATGTTAAAAACAAAATCTTAAAATCAAAACCCAGCGTCCAGTTTTCAATGTAATACAAATCGTATTCGATACGCTTGCGGATCGAGGTATCCCCCCGGTATCCGTTTACCTGTGCCCATCCGGTCAGACCGGGGCGCACCTGGTGTTTCACCATATAGCGAGGAATCTCTTCTTTAAATTTCTCCACGAAAAGAGGACGTTCCGGTCTGGGACCCACCAGACTCATATCCCCCTTTAAAATATTGAACAGCTGTGGAAGTTCATCGATACTGGTTTTACGCAGGATTCTTCCCACCCTGGTCACCCGGGGATCATTGCGCACCGTCCACTTCACTGCCTCCATGCTGGGTTTCTGCACCTCCATGGTGCGGAACTTGTACATCTGGAAGGGTTTATTGTGAAGTCCGATCCGTTCCTGTTTAAAAATAATCGGTCCGGGAC
>USSP01000173.1 GCA_900557385.1 uncultured Lachnospiraceae bacterium | reverse complement strand
GACCGACAGCCAGCTGGTGGACGGCAAGTGCCCGGACTGCGGACGGGAAGTAAAGCCGGCAAAAGAGGAAGCGTATTTCTTCAAAATGAGCAAATATGCTGACCGCCTCATTGCGCATATCAATGCCCATCCGGAATTTATTCAGCCCGTTTCCCGTAAAAACGAGATGATGAACAATTTCCTTCTTCCCGGATTACAGGATCTGTGTGTGTCCCGTACCTCTTTCAAATGGGGTATTCCTGTGGATTTCGATGATAAGCATGTAGTTTATGTATGGCTGGATGCCCTGACCAACTATATCACCGGATTAGGGTATGACTGTGATGGTAACAGCGATGAGCTGTACAAGAAATACTGGCCTGCAGATCTGCATTTGATTGGTAAGGATATCATCCGTTTCCATACCATTTACTGGCCGATTTTCCTGATGGCACTGGGTGAGCCTCTGCCGAAACAGGTCTTTGGTCATCCCTGGCTGTTACAGGGAGACGGCAAGATGAGTAAGTCCAAAGGAAACCTGATTTACGCAGAGGATCTGGTGGACTTCTTCGGCGTGGATGCGGTGCGTTACTTCGTACTCCATGAGATGCCTTTTGAAAATGACGGCGTGATTACTTGGGATCTGATGGTAGAGCGCTTGAATTCCGATCTTGCCAATACCCTGGGAAATCTGGTAAACCGTACCATTTCCATGAGCAACAAATATTTTGACGGTATTGTGGAGAATAAAGGCGAGAGCACTGATCCGGCAGAAAAGGCCATCGATGATGATTTGAAGGCAGTAGCAACCTCCACCTATGACCGTGTAGCCAAGAAGATGGAAGATCTGAAGGTGGCAGATGCTATTTCCGAGATTTTTGTCCTTTTCAAACGCTGCAACAAATATATAGATGAGACGATGCCCTGGGCACTGGCCAAAGACGAGGCGAAGAAAGACCGACTTGCAACCGTTCTCTACAATCTGGTAGAGGGAATCAACATGGGAGCATCCCTGCTTGCGCCTTTCATGCCGGAAACCGCAGAGAAGATTGCAAAGCAGTTAAATACACAGCTTCGTGATTTTGATACCCTGCAGGAGTTTGGCAAGTATCCCAGTGGAAATAAAGTAACCGATGCACCGGAAATCCTTTTTGCCCGTCAGGACTTGAAGGAGATCATGGAGAAGGTGGAAGTCCTTCAGGCAAAACAGCGCGCTGAGTCTGGAGTGCCGGCTTCGGAGCCTGCAGAGGAGACCCCGGAAGAAGCGGGAATCGATTTGGAAAAGAAACCGGAAATTACCTATGATGATTTCGCTAAGCTGCAGTTCCAGGTAGGCGAGATTATAGAGTGCAAGGAAGTTCCCAAGTCTAAGAAACTCCTTTGCTCCCAGGTAAAGATCGGCAGCGAGGTTCGCCAGATTTTGTCCGGCATTAAACAGTACTACAAGCCGGAAGAAATGGTGGGCAAAAAAGTCATGGTTGTGACCAACTTAAAGCCTGCAAAACTGGCCGGTATGACTTCCGAAGGCATGCTGTTATGTGCCGAGGATGCAGATGGCAATCTGGCACTGATGACGCCGGAGAAACCTATGCCCGCCGGAGCAGAAATCTGTTAATGAATGACTTTGTTAAATTTTTATGAAATACCCCCATTTGGGGGTATTTTCGTGTATACTGACAGTAACTGATTACAGAGGAGGGTACTACCATGCAGACAAAGGAGATTTATTTCACATCCAATGACGGTAAATCCAGAATTCATGCAGTGGAATGGATACCGGATGGCAGACCGAAGGCAATCCTGCAGCTGGTACATGGTATGGCAGAACATATCGAGCGCTATGAGGACTTTGCTGCTTTTATGACAGAACATGGCTATCTGGTGGTGGGAGACAATCACCTGGGGCATGGAAAGTCTGTAGGAGAGAATGGTCAGAAGGGCTATTTCTGTGAAGGGGATGCTGCTTCCGTGCTGGTGCGGGATGAGCATAAACTCCACGAGGTGGTGGAGGGGGAGTATCCCGGAATCCCTTATTTTATCCTGGGTCACAGCATGGGCTCCTTTATTACCAGAAACTATCTCACCGAATATGGGCATGAGGTACAGGGGGCGGTCATCATGGGAACCGGCATGCAGCCGAAAGCACTGCTTGCTTTAAGCAAAACTCTGGCAAAGGCAGAAAAGCTGTTTAAAGGTGACACGCATGTCAGTACCTTCATTGATAAACTGGCATTTGGCGGATATTATAAGAAAATCCCCAATTACACCATGAAAAACGAATGGCTTACTTCGAATCTGGATGCCGTGCAGAAATATAATGATGACCCCGACTGTGGGTTTACTTTTACTGTCAATGGATTTTCTACATTGTTTGAACTGATCTGGCGTCTTCATGATGAAGAACGGCTTGCCGGAATCCCTAAGAATCTGCCCATGTTCTTCGTAGCGGGAGCAGAGGATCCGGTGGGAAATTATGGAAAAGGTGTCAAACAGGCGGCAGACACAGTCCGCAAGGTCGGCGTACAGGATGTTACGATGAAACTCTATCCGGGGGGACGCCACGAAATCCTGAATGACAGGGAGCACGGGGAGGTTTATGAGGATGTGCTTTCTTTCTATGAAGAAATTCTGGCAAAAACAATATAAATGGATCGTGATCCTGGGGTTGGTGATGATTACCCCGGCGATGACTGTGTGGGCAGACGAGACGGGTGCGGTACAGGAAAGTGTGGAAGACTTGCCGGTATCGGAAACCGAGACAGCACAGGAAGAGACCGATGTGTTTTCCCAGATGGGAGAACTGATTCCCACAGAGGAAATTACACAGACCCTCACAGACACAGGCGAGGAACTTGTGGAACAGATTGGTGAGGAGGTCAAGGAGAAGGCGAAGGAAGTAAAGCATAACGTGCTTCTCACATTATGGGAGCATATCAAGCAGATGTTCCATGATTTTTTTGCCGCGATATTTGGTGAAAAAGAATAAAGAAATGGGATAAGGGAATGGAGAACACAGATAAGAATTATGTCGTACGGTCGGCTGTGAAAGCGGACTGGCATGATGCCATGCAGCTGGCATGGCGAACCTTTTTGCGATTTGAAGCACAGGATTACACGACGGAAGGAATCCGTAACTTCAGCGATTTTGTGAATGACAAAATCTTATACCAGATGTTTCTGAACGGCGATTATACGATGTTTGTTGCATATGACGGGGACAGAATTATCGGTATGATCACACTTCGCAGCTATACTCATATTTCACTGCTCTTTGTGGATGAGCAGTATCACAGACGGGGCGTTGGCAGAGCATTGATTGAACGACTCTGCGTATACCTGAAAGAGGAACGATATGAGGATCATGTTACAGTAAATGCAGCGCCCTATGGGGTGGGCTTTTATCACCGTCTGGGGTTTGCGGATACGGAAGCGGCAGTGACCAGAGACGGAATTACATATACACCAATGGAAAGAAAACTGATCTGAAAGATCATAAGAAAGGAATCATGACAAAATGGGTGGATTATTTAACTTAGACAGTCCGATAATGCGGTTTTTAGGGAGAATGGCAGATTTGCTCTGGCTTAACATTCTTACTCTGTTTCTTTGCATTCTGATCATTCCGGCAGGAGCTGCACTGACAGCACTAAACTATATGTGTTTAAAGATTGTGCGCGGAGAGGACTGCTATATTACGAAAGGATATTTCAAATCCTTCAAGGAAAACTTCAAGCAGGCTACGCTGATCTGGCTGCTTGTGCTGGTGATTATGGCTGTATTATATGGGGATTACCGGATTATGACACAATCCACAATCCAGTTTCCCACCGCACTGAAGGTGGTTATCACGGCAGTGACCCTGGTTCTGGTACTGGTATTTATGTATGTATTCCCGGTATTGTCCCATTATGAGAATACGATCCGCAATACTTTCAAAAATGCTGCGGTGATGGCACTGGTAAGCTTGCCGAAAACATTGCTGATGCTCGTAATATGGTGTCTGCCGGTTGCTACAATACTGATTTCGGAGAGACTGATTCCTTTTGTACTGTTTTTCGGAATCTCTGTACCAACCCTGCTGTGTGCTTATTTATATAACGGAACCTTCAAACGGTTTGAGCCTGCGGTGGAGGAAGATGCGCAAAAAGATGCAGATCCTGACCAGTGGCACGTGTACAAAGAAGGCGAAGAAGCGCAGGATAAAGCCGATAAAGAAAACATCCACCGGGAAATTCAGGAAAACCTGGAAGAGATGGGAGAGAGCGGAAGCGCAGAAGAACAAGATTCCTAAAGACCTTGTGCAACATGTCTAAGCAGATCTTGAATAATTGGTCATGTTGTCCATTTACTCCTGAATTCCTAGCAATAGTTACAACGGAAAGAGAAATCTTTGTGGAATAGTGGTATAGCAAGGAAATATAGTTTACGATATACTAAATCCAGTGATAAGCAAGAAATATCTATATAGGAGGAAACAATAAATGGCAAGTTTATCTTTAAAAAACATTTGCAAGGTTTATCCTAACGGCTTTGAGGCAGTTAAGGATTTCAACCTTGAAATCGCAGACAAAGAGTTCATCATCTTCGTAGGTCCTTCCGGATGTGGTAAATCTACTACCCTTCGTATGATCGCAGGTAC
>USSP01000172.1 GCA_900557385.1 uncultured Lachnospiraceae bacterium | reverse complement strand
CATGGCCACGAAGAAGGCGATGGTCAGGCTGGTGCGGGCACCGGCCCAGATGCGGGCCCACAGGTCCTGGCCGATGGCGTTGGAGCCCCAGATGAAGCCCTGCTGGCCGGGGGCGATGTTGCGGTACTGGATTCCGGTGGCGGGGTCCACCTCACAGAGGTTGGGGTCCACCTGGCCGGGCAGATGGGGCTGCACGAAGGCAAAAGCCACCACGGCCACCAGCGCGATGAGGAGCGCCACAGCCATCCTGTTCTTGAAGAAGGCGCGGAACGTGCTGCCCCAGTAGCTGTAGTTGGAGTAGGCCGTTGCCTCGGCCTGCTCTTCGCTGAAGCCGGCAGGGGTGAACAGCTCATCTTCCGGCAGGCTGGCCCAGACAGCGGGGCCGTCCTTTTGCAGCTTGTTCAGGTCGTTTTCCAGCACAGCTGCCTTCTGGTCTTTCATGTGGAACAGCATTATCGGCCACCTTCTTTCTTGCCAAAGCTGATGCGGGGATCAATGAGCACCATGAGCAGATCGCCCAGGATGAGGCCGATGATGCCCACGCAGGCGTAGAGCAGCACGATGCCCTGCACCATGGTGTTGTCGTGGCGCTGCACACAGGTGACCAGCAGGCCGCCCATGCCCGGGATGCTGTACAGGCTTTCGATGTAGATGGAGCCGACGACAGTGTTCAGGAATGCGGAGGGAATGTACTGCACCAGCGGCACCATGGCGTTGCGGAATACGTGGTGCAGGGCGATATTGTTCTCGCTCACGCCCTTGGCTCGGGCCAGCTTGACGTAGTCCTTGTTGCTCTCGTCCACCATATAGCGGCGCAGCCACATGCCATAGTAAGCAATATTTCCCAGGGACATGGAAAATACGGGCAAAATCCAGCTTCTCGGATTGGACGCGTCAAATAACAGCGGAATATTCAAAACGGTAGTTCCATACATCTGGATAAACAGATAGTACACGGCTGCCGGAACCGCCTGGATAAACACGATAAACAGTGTGCCCAGTTTATCAAACCATCTTCCCTTAAATCTCGCCATCATGGTTCCCAGAGGAATCCCCAGGATTAACGATACCAGAATGGAAAGACATCCCAGTTTAATGGAAACCGGCAATTTATCCTTCAGAATCGCCGTAACCGGTACATTTACACGATATTTGGTGGATACACCAAAATCACCGTGAAACATATTTTTGAAAAATCTTCCTAACTGCACCGGCAGAGGATCTAGCAATCCCAGTTCCTTTAAGCCGGCTTGAATCTGCGCATCTGTCAGTTTGTCAAAGTTTGAAAAATAGCCCTCGATGGGCATCAGCCGCATCAGGCAGAACACAATGCTGATGACGAGCACCAGAGTAATCATTGAGCGGCCGATACGTTTCGCAAGGTATTTTGCCATAATCTAGTCCCTTCTTCCTGTCGTCTCATAAACACAGAATCGTGTTCTGCGCTTATCATAAGACAGGAAATGGCAGGTGGCAATTACGCCACCCGCCTGTTTTCTGTATAAAAGCTTATTGGTTTTATTGATGTTCTGCTGCAGATGCATTGAACTCATCCATGGAGAGCGCATGGTCTAACAGATGCTGACCTTTGTAACGCTGGAGAGACACACCGAACGGAGCATACTGACCTTCCCAGGGATTTAAGTGGCTTACAACGAAATCGGATACGGTGACACCATAAGGGATTGCCAGTGCATGGTCAATCAGATATGCCTCCGCCTCTGCAAATGCAGTGTAACGTGCGGGAATATCATTGGTGATTGCTTTTGCCTTTTCCACCAGGCTGAAATACTCTTTGACCGTATCTGCAGAATCCGTGTTATCTGTGATTGCATAAGCCAGGTACGCATATCTCATACCGCGGTTGTAAGTGCCGTCATCATTCTGGGACTGGTAGAAAGGATCCGTCCAGGTCTCGGGATCTGCATAGTCGGCACCCCAGTTACACAGTAAGAACATGTAATCGGAAGAACGACGTACATCGGTAAGGAAGTTCTCAGAAGGGCCTGCCTCTACGATGACATCAATGTAATCAGAACCAAGCACGCTTTCCAGCTGCTGCTCCAATACGATACACTGGTCTTCCCAGTTGGTTGTGCTGGGGTTGTATTTTACAAGCATCTTCACAGGGAAGGTAACGCCCTGTGCAGTCAACTCTTCCACTGCCTTTTCTTTATACTCTTTTGCTGCTTCATCGTAGAAATCCTTGGAAAGAATATCAGTAAAAGCAGCCTCCTCAGTGTAATCCTTGCCGTTATCAGTATCAATGGCAAAGCCCTGAGGGGTAATGGTGTTCTGGATGTAGTCATCCGGGTTCGCATGGTCACCGGTGGTCACATATACGGTGGAGTAACGGTTCACTGCATGCATGATGGACTGACGGAAATTCTCATTGTTCACTGCAATTTCCCAGTTCCAGGGCTCATACTCATCTGCAATGCTGTAGCCTTCCATTCCATCGCGGTAGAAGTCCTCATTTAACTTCTTCACATTGAAGTTAAAACAGTAGAAATATGCGTAATCTACTTTCGGACGGTTCATGCTGACCATATTTTCGGTTGCCGGGTCGCTTAACCATGCGTCCACTACATCCGCACCCAGTGTGGTGTAGTCAATCTCGCCACGCTTTGCCATCTCCGCACCGATGGTAGATGCCTCTGCATTGTAGGTTTTCTGGATTTTATCAATGTAAACATGCTCTGCATCCCAGTTGCTCTGGTTTTTGCTCATGACCATCTGTACCTGGGGCTCATAAGAAGAAATATAGAAAGCTCCACAGTAGTACATGGTGTCTGCACTGGTTGCAAAGTTGCTGCCCTGCTCTTCAAGCTGAGGGCCGTAAGCCGGCATAAAATACATATAAGTCAGAGTGGAAAGGAAATAAGGACACTCCCCTGCCAGGGTGTACTGCAAGGTATTGGCATCCACTGCCTTTACACCAACTTCTTCGAAATCAATAGGTGCATAGCCTTCTTCACCGGCTAAGCCATTATAGTACTCCTCTGCATTGGCAATCAGTCCGAAAAGACCGCTGCTGGTGGAACTTCCGTTTTCAGGAGTCAGAACATATTTCATGGCGTCTACGAAATCCTGTGCGGTTAAATCAGCCACTTCGTTTCCGTTATTGTCAATCCATTTCTGACCTTCTCTGATATGGAAAGTCCAGGTCAGACTTTCTTCATCATAGCTCCAGTCTGTTGCAAGGCTGGGCTGAATCTCACCGTCACTGTTGTACTCAACTAAGGTATCAATGACATTGGCACCGATGGACTGCTCGTTGGCATTACTGGTGATCAGGTAATTCAGTGTGGAAACCTCACCGGAATACAGCACTTTGTAAACAGCCTCTCCGGAAGCCTCTTCACCGTTGCTGCCTGCTCCATTACTGTTAGAAGCTTCGGTAGTTTCTCCGGTACTACTGCTGTTCCCACATCCGGAAAGAGCAGTCACCGTCATTGCTGCTGTCAGAAGCAGCGCAAGACATTTCTTCTTCATAACTTTTCCTCCTCGTATTGACTTATTCAATATGTCATTTCATCGAGTATATTAGCATATGATTATATAAAATGCAATAAAATCCATTTAATATTAATCTTAAAGGAAGGATTTCCTTATGTATCAAAGATTTTCAACCAAAAGTCCAACTGGAACTAATAACCTGTGTGGTTCTAATATCAAAAAAGCAAGACTTTTAAAAGACCACAAATATTCACAGCGTATGCTTGCTGATGATATGCAACGCCACGGAGCTGACCTTGATAAAAATATGATACAACGTATCGAAGCTGGTCAGCGTTATGTAACAGATATTGAATTACAAATATTTGCTAATGTACTTAATGTATCTGTTGAAGACCTGCTCAGACAATAACTATTACATTTCTATATTTATGCTAACTCTACCTAAATCAAAATATCACATATTATTATTGATTTGTTATGCTGTCAGCATAATTTATAAAAACATAGCTGATTACCGTATTATGTCCTGATAATTCACAGACATAACCATACGATAATCAGCTATATTTTTATATTATAAATGTTTCAATTAATGTAACTGCTATTGCATATATTAATATTATGGCAAACACGATAATTAAGTATTCTATAATGCCAACCAGCAATCTTACCAGCCAATTTGCAGAATTCTGTAACGATAAGTATTTTCTGATATTCATATAATTAGTACTCATTGCACCTGCCAGTAATATAACGAACAGTTTCATCATTGAAATACAAGCGTTCAATAATATCTCTTTCTTCTGCATTGAGCCTTGTTATAGCACTTCTTACTGCTTCAATCATCATCTGTGTTTCAACAATCTTTTCTACATCAACACTTTCATCAACAATATTATCTGTAAAGTGTCCGTCATGATCCAATGCTAAAAAAAAGAGCAAGTGGTTTTTCCTGTCCACCTGCTCTAAATACTTCTCGTGTTCTTTTTCTCGCCAGTAGACTATATATATCTTCACTGACTTTTACCTTTTGTCCTCTGATGTAAAGATATTACTCTTTTGCCATAAAATTTCCTTCATCTCTTTTTTATCTGCTTGTTTTTCAGTAAGCGCTACATAATAAGTCTCTATTTTTTCAATAACTATTGCAAAATTATATCTTGTT
>USSP01000171.1 GCA_900557385.1 uncultured Lachnospiraceae bacterium | reverse complement strand
TGTGAAAAATAAATTTTTCACACGCGAGATTTGTGTCTGCGCACACTTGACACAAACTCGTTATGCGCAAAAGGCGTGCGCAGAAATGAGGATTAACATGGAAAAAGAAATTAAAAGAGATTACTATTTAGAACAACTGATTAAACGTATAGATAATGGTTTAATTAAAATTGTAACCGGAATTAGGAGATGTGGAAAATCTTATTTGCTGAGAACTCTGTTCAAAAATCATCTGCTGGAAAATGGTGTGGATGAAAAACATATCATAGAAATGTCATTTGATTTATTTGATAACATTGAGTATCGCAATCCAAAAATATTTTATCCTTGGGCAAAAGAGCAACTCAAGGATAACGAAAAATACTATTTCCTGTTAGATGAAGTACAGCTGTTGGATGAATTTGTAAGTGTACTTAATGGATTAGCTGATAAAAAAAACTGCGATGTTTTTGTTACAGGAAGAAATGCAAAGTTTTTATCAAGAGATATCGCAACGGAATTTGGCGGCAGGGGCGATGAAATTCATATGTATCCTTTAAGTTTTTCTGAATTTATGTCTGCCTATGATGGAAATAAATATGATGGATGGAATGAATATATTACTTATGGTGGCATTCCACTTGTCGTATTAGCGGAAACAGAAGATCAGAAGATGGCCCTTTTGGATAACCTGTTTAAGGAAACGTATATCAGTGATATTGTAAAGCGAAACAAGATTAGAAACGTTGGAGAAATGGAAGCATTGTTGGATGTGCTGTCGTCTGCAATCGGTTCTCTGACCAATCCAAATAAACTGCAAAATACATTTAAAAGTGTAAGTAAGTCAAAGATTACAGCGACTACTATTACAAAATATATGGAGTATCTGGAAGATGCTTTTCTGATTGAAGAAGCAAACAGGTATGACATTAAGGGAAAATCCTATATTGGCACACCATCAAAATATTATTTTATGGATATGGGACTCAGAAACTCCAGAATCAATTACAGGCAGTTGGAAATGACTCATTCCATGGAAAATATAATTTACAACGAATTAAGAATGCGTGGTTTTCGCGTAGATATCGGTAATCTGAGCATTGTCGAAAAAGACAAAACCGGAAAGCCAGTCAAGAAGCAATTAGAAGTTGATTTCATCTGTAATAAAGGCTCTAAAAAGTATTATATTCAATCAGCCTATGTATTGGAAACAAAAGAAAAAATAAACCAAAAACTTCGACCCTTTCTAAAGATTAATGATTCCTTTAAAAAAATTGTAATTACCTCAAATACACCAAAACCGTTTTATAATGACGATGGTATTTTAATGGTGAACATATACGATCTCCTGCTAAACGTGAACTCATTAGAATTGTAACGAAGATGAGTCGGTTTTTGAAATTTTATAAATCCGCCAACAAATCCTTGCTCCAATGCGTGGCATAGGAATAGGTCACTGCATCTCCTGCAAGATGGTTCAAAAGATCCGTTCCTTTGGAATTCAGCATAACCGCTGAAATCCGGGCATCTGGTGAAAGCTGGTTTTTTGCTGCACTTAAGGCAGCGGCAATGGTGAGTGCCAGCTGCTTGGTTCCGGCTTTTGTGGCATAAATCCATTCGATGCTGATATCCTGCATCTGCCGCAGGGTACACAGACAGCAGATAATCTCCTGTTCTCCATTCAGCCCGCAAAAGGATAGGTTCGGATCAAAGCTTTCCCAATCTCTGGACAAGTCCACAATTCCCTTCGACTGGAGCTTTTTCTGAAACTTCCACAAGCTTGCTGACGGAATCTCATTCAGGGGAAGAATTCCGGATGCTCTGCGTCCCAGCAGAGGGCTCATTAAGTGGGAACTCATTAAAGCGGAAACGGGGCAGGATGCGATTTCAAGACCCTGCTCACACTGCCAGCCTCCCCTGCGGAGCAGTCGTCCAGCCGGACTCTCCTCTCCAAGTCCCGGGGCAAGCTCTGTAACCAGACGATCACAATCCAGCAGGGGGAGTACTTCACATAGATACTGCAGCAATCCGCTGGCAATTCCACGGCGGTGATAATCCGGGGAAACTGCCACGCTCTCCAGCCACATTTCTTCCTCTTTCTTTAAAAGTCCTGCTGCGCCCACAGCGATAGCATCTTCTACAGCTCCTGCTACCAGAAGTTCTCCTGTCATCGCACGCTGCTGCTGCTCCGGTGTGAGAAAAGTTAAAAAGCCCGGCAGACTTTCCCGTTTCAAAAGATAATACTCTGCCATATAAGTTTCCTCCGTTATAAACGCGCCTGGTTATCCGGGTTGCTGAGTATTTTCTCAACAGCTTCTGTTACATTCGGAGCCACCTGCTCCACATCTTCAAAAAATCCATGTTTCAGGAAAACCAGGGGATTCTCATGCACCCGGAAGGTTCCGTTCAGCAAGTCCACCAGACAATAATCCTCTTCTCTTTTTACAAGAAAGCATGTGTCACCACGTTGACAGACAATTTTATAATTCATGTTCTGCACCATCCCTTACTATTGTTGCTCGAATTCCCAGTGTTTTCAGCCGCGCCACCAGTTCAGGAGGCATTTCCGTCTCCGGCTGGAAATCCGGTTCTTTGCTTTGATAATCTGCCAGTAATGTTACCGATTCAATATCCTCTACTCGCAACCCACCATGATACTGTAATTCCAGATAACCCATCCCGGCTTTGTTCAGCGCACGTTCCAAATCCACCGGGTCATCTTCTCCGTTTTCCACCTTCTTATTATGCAGATAGGCATCAATCCCCAAGTCATATCGCGCACGAGCACTCACCGCCAGAAAATCCGGTTGATTGACAAAAGTCGGACGGACTATCTGGTAGCTGTCCAGACTGTCTCCCAGGGTCATGGTCACACGCCCTTTCAAGGCATCCTTTTTCAATTTCACCACAATCTGACCATATTGTCCCACACCCTGTCCTACATTGCTTTCTGACTTGCTCTCCTTTACCAGATCCCCATGGGAACCATATCCATAGATTTCGTATTGCTCTGCAGGCATCCCCACTGTCCTGTCAACTCCGAACATGAAGGAACGTTTTTCCTCTTCTTTCTTTTTTTTCTCTTCTTCCGTTTTTTCCTTTATGATCTCTTCGCCAAAAAATATACCGGTCACTTCCGCCCTCTGCTCTGTCACCGTACCGCCACTGCTTCCGGTTTCCAGCTGGGTTTTAAACCGGCCGGAATCCAGAATCAAATCCATAATCCTGCAATTGGGAACCCGCATCTGATAGCTGAGGTTTGTCATCGCTTCCTTCAGATAGGGAGTCACCAGCTTATCCATATCCTCCCACTCTACCTTCGGTTCCCCCGGATATTTCTTCTGAATCCATGTATTGATATATTTTATGTTACAGAATCCGTTCGTCTCAAAATGCCTTACAATATCCGATTGTGGATGGAGTTTCGCCCGGTTTTCTTCCAGCATCTGCAAAGTTAGGGGGCGACGACGGCGTATGATCTCCTCCGCCCGCTGTTTCCGGGCTTCTTCCTGAGTGATGTTTCCCTGTTCCATACGGTTGGTAAGTTCCTGTTTGTATTGCTCTTTGCCGGTCTCGACCTCTTGTTTTGCCTGCTGTTGCTGCTGCGGGCTCATCCCATGCAAAATCAAGTCCTCATATCTATGATAAAGCTGGTCTGCCTGATATCCGGAACCGGTAAGGAAAAAGTCAACCCGTTCCTTTGCCAGTTGCTGCCCCATAGATTCCGTCAGTCCATCCTTCTCCACTTTCTCTGCATACAGGGGAATACACTTCTGACGGAATTCCATGTCATGGCGCTTCTGGTCATACTTCGCCGCCTCCTGCTCATACTCCCGTTTTCTTTCCGTATCCCTATCCTTTGTCTCACATAACTGTTGTTTACTTTCACAGTTACTTTCGTACCATACGTTTCCGTATGCATTAAATTATACAGCAGGACTGGAAAAAGCGCAAAAAGAATATGTCCGGTTCGTTTTTCCACAGGAATCCATATTACGGAATCTGTCGTAACCACCTGCAAATATCAACAACTTGCACACCTTGATAATCATAGGTTTCATGATGTGTCCTGGCAATTATCATCTTTGGATATGCATCCCTTATTGCAAGCAATGGCGAATATTCTCTTTCAAATGTTTTTTCTTCTGAAATATTGTCACTTACCTGAATATATATTTGCGCCTCCCGTTTCTTAGCCACAAAGTCCACTTCTTTTTTATAGAGTTTTCCCACATATACCTCATATCCTCGTCTGCGTAATTCCAGATAAACAATATTCTCATAAATTCTTCCAAAGTCCATGTTTCGTGTACCATTGACCGCATAACGAAATGATGAATCGCAGAGATAGTACTTACTGTTGTTTGACAAATATTTTTTTCCCCTTAAATCATATCGTTTTGCCTCATAGAACAGGAAAGCATTCTCCAAATAATCAATATATTTCGATACCGTCTTTCTTGTTATTTCGCTTTCGTCATTCTTTAAGGTTTCACTGATGTTATTAGGGGAAAGTAAGTTGCCGATGTTATCCATCATAAATTCAGATATATTGGTAAACTCTGCTTTATTTCTTATCTTATACTTTTCCACCAAGTCTCTGATAAGAATGGTTGAATAAACATCCCGGATATAATCATACTGTCTATCCTCTGTCTTATATACATAAGCTCCGGGCATACCGCCCGTTC
>USSP01000170.1 GCA_900557385.1 uncultured Lachnospiraceae bacterium | reverse complement strand
AAATCTTGCAGCAGCCCCTTTTGAAAAGCTTCACGAGCTGGAATTTAGGTGTAACTAAAGTCTTATCTTATATGCCCCTTTCTTCGAGCATAATCTCCAATTATAAAAGCAACTGCTATAATCAACAAAATAAATATAGATAATATATCCCAAATATCAATTTCCGCCTCGCCAATCATTCTTGATAATATACTATTTATCAAAAGTGTAAATGGAATAGCAAACAAGAATGTGATTCCTGTTGCCAAAAACTTTCGTTCTTTAAGTCGATAATATAAAGCATAAATTATCCAAAGAAATGCAAGTGCGATAATCGACATAATCGCACCTATGCTGAACACCTCATTCACTTTTATCAAAATACTTAATATGTACATAAATGGTACTATAATGATACTAATAGCAATCATCGCCACCAGCACTCCCCTTTTTCCCAACAATATAACCGGAAACGATGTGATCCATGTAACCAATATAGAACTAAGCACAATTAATGACCATGTCAATGTTCCCGAAATGGTAATATCACATATGCAACATACCATAATGCCAATTATCAAAGCGATTGTGTATATTGTTGATATTATTGCATTCTTGTTCATATTGTTCTCATCTTTTCTTTTTAATTCAATGAGATTTTCATTGACCTTCTCATCATAATTATTTATTTCTATCCTCTCCCCACTCAACAATTCGTTAACCGTAACACCTAAAATATTGCAAAGTTCCAACATGATAGATGAATCAGGCATACATTTTCCTGTCTCCCATTTGGAAACAGCTCTGTCAGTAATATTTAACTTTTCTGCTAATTGCGCTTGTGTCAAACCTTTTTCTTTTCTACAACCAGCAATAAACTTTCCTGTATCAATTTGATTCATGAAAATATGCCTCCTTTTATGATTTATTCTACAATTTTTATCAATTTTTGTACACGAACCGTAAGTAGAATTATCAAACCCAACCTTTAGTTGGGAGAAGCATTGTGTTTGACAACTCCCGATTTATCAATCTAATACCACCATACAAGCGTATCAAGAAATTATAAAAATGTCAACCATATGAAAAGAAGCACCCGGAAAGTTCTGTCCGGGTGCTTCTTCATGAAGATTTTTTAGCTCTGTTCCTGGTCGCCCTGGAAATGGATGCTGACACCATTGACCTCCACATCCTCGTCGGCGTTAATCATAATGTACTTCACGCCGCCAATCACTCTGGTCTCCACCAAATCCGTGCGGGTGGGGTCAATCTTGATGGCAATATCCGGGGTGTGAATCTCAAAATGCTTGCTGTCGATGATGTTCTTGGGATGCAGCTCCGCTTCAAAGCCGAAAGCCTCGTCATACTGGACGCTGAAGGTGGAAACACCGGTTTCGGACACGCCGCAGGAGGTCAGCACATCCTTAATCACCTGCTTGTCGATGAGCAGCGGGTCGGGCACCTTGCTCTCCTTGTGCAGCTCCATCCGTTCACACAGCTGCTGGTGGATGGTCTGCACCACATCCATGCTGCACTCCTCCCCCAAAGAGGTGGTCAGCAGCGCCTCGAAGCACTTCTTCTGCTCGGCGGCAGGCTTGGGCACCGGGGTATTGAATACCGCTTCAATCAGGGCATCCTGGTTCTCCTTGGTGTTGCGGCTGTAGTAGAGGGCATTATAGATATTGGTGGAGCGGTTATCAAAGGCGGGAAACAGGAAGCCAAACTCCGGTGCTGCCACCGGCTGGCTCATGGCCCCATCGTGGAACACCTGGTCTTCCGGCACATAATGCAAATTGGGCTTGGTCTGCTTCACTGGGCAGACGGCGCAGAGAAGATAGGTATAGCTCTCGTCGGAGGAGTCGTTCTGCTGGAAGTCATCCTTGCTCTTAAAGGGCACATCATAGGTATCGCAGCCCAAAAGAATCAGGTAGTTCCCCTCCAACACGATGGACTCAATCATCTTCTGGTACAGCTGCTCCCGCAGCTCGTCATCCTGGAGCTTGCATTCCCGCAGATCCATGAGCAGCTTATGCTCCGGGCTGCCAGATACCTGGCTGGTCTGGAAGGTCAGGTCAATCAGGTTCTTGCCCACCGAGCCGGAGAGCACCTTCCGCAAAATGCCAAAATACCGATCCGACTCGTTTTCGGACATAATGCCGGTGCTGGCACGGTACTGGGCAATAATCTCCTTGTTGTCATTGACATAGCAGCCATAGATGGCAGTCATGTTGCTGCGATCCCGACGCATATGGCGGCGAATTTCGCCAACTTCCTTTTCGTTCATGTGTAGTCCTCGCTTTCCTTGGAAATGCCAGGACATTATAGCACAATCGTTGGAGAAAATCCAGGAAAATTTGGGAAAGGGCACGCAGATGTCCGTGCCCCTTCCATTCTGGATTTTTTACTTGTCCTTTGGCATATCCTCGATTGGCGCTCGCTCCAAGGGAATCTCACGGTAAGTGTGCAAAATAGACTCCGCTTCCTCCCGGCTGAGGGTCTTATCAATATGGATGCCGCTGAGGCTCAAGCCCCAATCATCGTTGGCAATGTCATAGACCACCCGGTTCTGCTCCACCAGCGTTCCCTGCTCCACGGTATAGAAGCAGTAGAGCTTGTAAGCCTGCCCCACTTCCTCATAGGTCTTCAAAGCATTGTTTTCGCAGAGAGTGACCGTCCCCTGGATGCCGAAGGCCTTCTCTCCCTGGGTCAGCACCGGGGCGGTTTTTCCGTCCTTCATGGTGTAAAGGGAGGGATTGCCATATTGATCCCAGAAGAAGCACTCCTCTGCCCCATCGCCATCCAAATCCACCAGGGCGTATTCCTTCACCGCCCCCAGAACCTTCCACAGCTTCCGGTAGCTGTCCTGGGCAAAGGGGTCATCCGCATCCAAAAGGGCATCATATGCGGCATCCTCCTCTTGAAGCAGGGGCAGCACTGCATCCATATCCGGCGTTTTGGTCTGGATGGAGAAATCAATATGCTCTGCCAGCCACTCAATATCCTTGTCGGACATTTCTTCCCTGGGGCCATCCCCGTTATTTAAGTAGTAGGCCGGAGGAAAAATCGCATACAAGAAAGCATCCTCCCGGTCACAGATGAGATAGATATTGTCATTTGCTGGCTGAACCGGGTCGCTGGAAACCACAATCAGAATGGTCTTTCCGTCACTTCTTTTATAGTTCCATTCTCTTGTGGTAGCCCCATTGATTAGACTGACAATTCTGTTCCCCATAAAGCCTTTTTTATTGCAACGCAAAACCAAATTAGTAGGATGCTGCCAGGTAAAGGCGGGGTCTGTTACATGAAAGTCTGTATAAACGCTATAGCTGCCGGATTCAAAAAAGGTACATCCCCGAAGCTCAAAGGTATCATCCGTACCGGAAATCACCGGTTCCTGAATTCCAAGGGCATCCCATCCCAGCTTCCAATCGTAGTGATAAGCCTGGCCCTTTTTGCCCATGAGCTTGAGTCCGTATTGATGGGCAATCTCGTCAATCTTCTCCACCATTTCCTGAGAATAGACATTGTAAGCCGCATATTCCTCTGGGGCCTGGAATTTACCATGGGAAGCAACATAAATGGAATTGTCCGGGTCATAGCGTTTACAAAAATCGTACCATTCCTTGGCAGCCATTTGCTCCGGTGTTCCCTGTAGCCCCTGGAGGGACAGGACTGTTTTCGTTACCTCCATCGCCTCGTGGCGCTGTCCGTCAGCGTCAATCCAGGCGGGGGATGTGGTTTCGTATTCATCCAGCTTTAATTGCTTTGTAGTCAGAGCCATAACGGCGCAGCCCATAAAAATCGCCATGGCAGTAACGATGGCCACTATCAGCATTGTTTTTTTGTAATTCATGGTTCGTTTCCTTTCCGCAGGCCGATGACCGGATGCGGACAGGATTTTTTCAAGCATGGCATCCTTTTCCCCCTGGGTCAGCGTAATGGAATCGTATGCCCGATGAATGTTCTGTTTCTTCATTCCAAATCACCGCCTAACATCAGTTTCAGTTGTTTTCGGGCACGGGCAAGCCGGGTTCGGACCGTGGGCTGAAGGCAATGGAGGGCTTTAGCAATCTCCCCGGTGGTGTAGCCCTCGTAGTAATAGAGGTATACCACCGTTTTGTAATCCATGGGCAGGCGGAGAATAGCCTCCAACACATCGTTTTCCCCCGGGGGCGATTCCGCTGCCAGTTCTGTGTGCTGCTCCAAATCCTCCTCCTGTCTGTAAAACCGCTTGAGCTGGTCTTTACAGAGATTGGAGGCCGTCACAATGAGCCAGGCCTTTTCATGCCGTTGGTTTTCAAAGGCTTTTCCAGAGGCAATCAGCCGCAGGAAGGTCTCTTGGGTCATATCCTCCGCCTCCGGCTTATTCCTCATAAAGGAATAACAGACACGATAGACCGTATCCACATTTCTTCCGTAGATTTCCGTGATTTCTCTGTCCGTACGCAACAAAGAAGTCATGGCTCCCACCTCCTTTCACCATGAATACGACTGAGAAACGGAATTTGTTTCATCAAAGGTAAAAAAAGGACCTGCCGCCTTTGGATTTTTCCGGAAGGGGCAGGTTCTGATTCTTTTTTCAGTGCCGTGGAAGCATCAGTCCCAGAGGCAGTTCCAATTCTTGATAAAATACTCGATGCCGGAGTACACCGTGGTCACCACGATGACGGCGGAGACGACAAGCCCCACCATGGTGTTTTCGGGCAGCAGCA
>USSP01000169.1 GCA_900557385.1 uncultured Lachnospiraceae bacterium | reverse complement strand
AAGGAGGATTAAAAAATGAATGGTTTGTTTCAAAGTATCAAAGAAAATGCAGTGTTTTGTGTGGAATTCCTGGCAATCGTTGTTGCAGTGTTTGTAGTGGCGTGTCTTTTGGAAAACCTGTTTCGCAGACATAGTGGTGACACGGAGAAAATTTTCTCCACCAGGAAAGTGGCTATGATTGGAGTATTCTCTGCCATTGCCTTTATTCTGTTCCTGCTGGAGTTCCCGGTACCCTTTGCACCGCCGTTTTATAAGCTGGACTTTTCAGAGCTTCCTGCGCTGGTAGGAACCTTTGCCTTCGGACCGGTGGCTGGTGTCATGATTGAATTCTGTAAGATTATTTTAAAACTGTTGTTCAAGGGAACCTCCACGGCTTTCGTGGGAGACCTTGCCAACTTTGTCATCGGATGCAGCTTTATCCTGCCGGCATCCCTGATCTATCTCTTCAAGAAAAGCAAAAAAAGCGCTATCATCGGATGCGTGGTAGGAACAGTGGTTATCACCCTGGTAGGAACAACCTTTAATGCGGTCTACCTGCTTCCTGCGTTTGCCAAGCTGTACGGTATGCCCATGGACAGCATCATCGCTATGGGAACAGCTATCAATGACAGCATTGACAGTGTGACCAGTCTGGTTATTCTGTGTGTGGCACCCTTGAATCTCCTGAAAGGAACGGCGATTTCCGTTATTACCATGCTGGTATACAAGAAATTAAGTCCGATTCTGAAGGCGGGCACCTCTTCGGTGACCAGAAAAAAGGAAGCGAAATAATACGTTGTTCCCTTGATAGAAGGACTGTCTGTGGACGATACAGGTCTTGCACTTTCATGGAATATCGTTATAATATTAAGAAGCGGGGCGGTAGCTGATGCACGCCCCGCTTTCTTTGAAGCCTGCAATGCGCCATTGCGTAACAGGAACATCAAAGGATAAGAAAACGACAGGAGAAAACAATTGGAAGTACAATTTGAAGTCAAAATGACCCGTGGGGTCCTTCAGGATTATATGCTTCACAATGGATACAATAAACCGTTGGCAATCGTAGTAAATGTGATGGGAATTCTTATGTTTCTGTCCATGTTTCTGGGCTTTGGACTTGGTACCGGCTTTATCGGGCTGGTGATTTTACTCTACATTCCGGTGGTGACTTGGAGCCGTGCCCGTAAAATTATGAAGAAGGATCGTTTTCAGGCGGAAAGCTTTGTCATGCTCAACGAAAACGGCATTACGAAAGTAGAAGGCAATGAGACGAAACGGATCCAGTGGGAGAATGTGTCCAGTGCAATCTCCACCAGAAAGAGCATTATCGTGTTTACGGAAGACGGGAAAGCCTGCATTTTCCCCAGAAAAGACATGGGAGAAAAGACCGCTGCTGTGATTCAGATTATTTCCGTACATGTATCTCCTGATAAAATAAAAATTCGCATGTGAGGATAAGATTGAAAATAAAATTTTCAATCTCGAGATTTGTGTCTGCGTGTACTTGACACAAACTCGTCATGCGCAAAAAGCGTGCGCAGAAATGAGGATAAAGATGGCAAGCAGAATCGTTGAGACAAACAGCCCTGAGGATACCTTTGCGTTGGGCAGACAGATTGGAGAGCAGGCAAAAGCAGGAGAAGTTTATACGCTGATCGGAGATTTGGGAGTAGGCAAGACGGTGTTTACACAAGGACTGGCAGCCGGTCTTGGAATCCGGGAAGCAGTAAACAGCCCTACCTTTACCATTGTACAGGTATATGAAGATGGCAGACTTCCCTTTTATCATTTCGATGTATACCGTATCGGGGATGTGGAAGAAATGGATGAAGTAGGATATGAGGACTATATCTACGGGGAAGGCGTGAGCCTGATCGAATGGGCGAATCTCATTACCGAGATCCTGCCGGAGCATTACAGACAGATAACGATTGAGAAGAATCCCGAAAAAGGATTTGACTATCGAAAAATAACCATCGAGGAAGTGTAGACAGATCATGAAACTTTTAGCATTGGACAGCTCCGGACTGGTAGCCTCCGTAGCCGTGACCCAGGATGATACTCTCGTTGCAGAGTTTACCATGAATTATAAAAAGACCCATTCCCAGACCCTGGTACCTATGATGGATGCAATCCGTCAGATGACCGATCTGGATCTGGAATCCATCGATGCCATTGCTGTTGCGGCAGGACCCGGGTCCTTAACCGGACTGCGGATCGGCTCAGCTACTGCCAAAGGGCTGGGACTGGCATTAAACAAACCCATTGTACCCGTTCCGACTGTGGATGGACTGGCATATAATCTATATGGCACTGCCGATGTAGTCTGCCCTATCATGGATGCCAGACGGGGACAGGTATATACCGGTCTCTATGAGTTTGTGTATACACGGGGAAAATACGAGATGAAAACACTGGTATCCCAGTGCGCAGTCGCCCTGGAGGAAATCGCGGCACAGATCAATCAGTTGGGACGGTGTGTAGTGTTTTTAGGAGATGGCGTACCGGTATTTCGGGAGAAAATCGGTGAAATTCTGACCGTTCCCTACAGCTATGCGGAAAGCTTTCAGAACAGACAGAGAGCCTCTGCAGTTGCCGCTCTTGGCATGCAGTATTATAAAGCGGGCAGGTATGAGAAGGCAGAAGAACATGCTCCGGAGTATTTGCGCTTAAGCCAGGCAGAGCGGGAAAGAATGGAAGGCTGAAAATGAACGGGCAAGAGAAAATCCACATCCGCAAGATGCTCCCGGAGGATGCAAAAGCAGCTGCAGCATTGGAAAAAGCCTGTTTTTCACAGCCCTGGGACGAGCAGACCTTCCGGGAGTATGCAGAACATCCGGATATTTGCTACATGACAGCCTGGGATGGGGAACGCCTCGTAGGAAACTGTGGTGTGCGGAATATTGTGGGAGAGGGAGAGATTACCAACGTGGCAGTAGATGTTGACTATCGGAGTCAAGGACTGGCCAGATGTTTGATGGAGGCTTTGCTGGAACAGGGAGCCGAAATGGGAATCACTGCTTTCACCTTGGAAGTGCGAAACGGAAATGAACCGGCGATTCGCTTATATGAATCGCTGGGCTTTGTGCAGGAGGGACTGCGCAGGAACTTTTATGAAAACCCAAAGGAGGATGCGCGGATTTATTGGAAGCGTGACAGATAGAAATTATGTTGGAAGTGTGTTTACTTGGCACCGGCGGAATGATGCCGCTGCCTTACCGCTGGCTGACTTCCATGATGGCCAGATTTAACGGATCAAGTGTGCTGATTGACTGTGGTGAGGGAACCCAGATTGCCTTGAAAGAAAAGGGATGGAGCCCGAAACCTATTGATGTCATTTGTTTTACCCATTATCATGCCGATCATATCAGCGGCTTGCCCGGCATGCTTCTGACGATGGGAAATGCAGAACGGACACAACCGCTTTTATTGATCGGACCCAAAGGGTTAACCCGTGTAGTCAATGCACTGCGGGTGATTGCCCCGGAACTCCCCTTTGAAATTATTTGTCAGGAAATTACAGAGACAGAGCAGACCTTCCGGGTAGGTGGAATGTATATTGATGCTTTTAAGGTGAATCATGGCGTGCTGTGCTACGGTTATAATATTCGTGTGCCCAGAACCGGTCGCTTCCAGGTGGAAAAGGCGCAGGCCTTGGGAATTGACAGACATTACTGGAATCCCTTGCAAAAAGGACAGACAGTGGAAGTGGATGGGCAGATCTATACGCCGGATATGGTGCTGGGAGCAGATCGGCGCGGACTGAAAGTAACCTATTGTACGGATACCCGTCCCACAGACAGCCTTTTACAGGCAGCACAGGATGCAGACCTCTTTATCGGAGAGGGAATGTACGGGGAGCCGGAGAAGAAAGAAAAAGCGAGAGAGAATAAACATATGATGATGCAGGAGGCAGCGCAGATCGCAAAGAACGCGAATGTGGCGAGATTCTGGATGACGCATTACAGCCCCTCGTTAAATCACCCGGAGGATTTTCTGGACGAAATACGGAAGATCTATCCGGATGCAGTAGCAGCAAGAGATGGACGCACCATTGATTTATTGTTTGACGAAGAATAAGATGCTATGATAGGAATAGAATCGGTGAATCCTGAGAAGGAGAGAAACGTATGAAAAGATTTCGTGGCACAAAGGGCATAGTGATTCTGGTGTTGATGATGGTACTGGTAATCGGGTACTTCTATTATCTTTCCAACAGAACGATTTCTTCGGATAAGAAAGTACCGGAGGCAGGCATGGAGAAAAACAGTCCCGTGGCGACGGTTTTACTCAGGGATCTGGAAATCAATTATCCATCCACTCCCAAAGAAGTGGTCAAATACTATGCCGAGCTGACTAAGGTTTTATATAATGAAGAATATACCGATGAGGAATTTCAGGCACTGGCGGAGAAAATCCAACAACTGTATGATCCGGAATTGGTAGCGAACAAAGAGCAGAGCGAGTATTTTCAGGATTTGAAGGATGAAATAGCAACTTTTCATACAAATAAATGGACGATTTCTACATACTGGACTTCATCCAGCACGGATGTGGAACGGTTTACAGAAGACGGCTATGAATTTGCGCGATTATACTGTACCTTTACCATACGTCAGAATGGTGGGAGCGGAAGCTCTAACGAAGTGTTCCTGCTTCGCAGGGATGAAAACGAACACTGGAAGATATATGGCTGGCAGCTGGTGCGGAAACAGGGGCAGTAATTGTT
>USSP01000168.1 GCA_900557385.1 uncultured Lachnospiraceae bacterium | reverse complement strand
CAGGGGGGCGCTCCTCCCGGAAAAACCCCCCCCCGCCGTGACGAGCGTATCCACCGTAGGTATCTACGATAATCTTACGTCCGGTGAGCCCGGCATCACCGTGCGGTCCGCCGATTACGAAACGTCCGGTAGGGTTAATAAAGAATTTGGTATTCTCATCCACCAGTTCTTTTGGCAGGATCGGATCGAACACATATTTTTTGATATCTGCATGGATCTGTTCCTGGGTTACATCATCATCATGCTGGGTGGAGCAAACCACTGCTTCCAGACGGAAGGGTTTTCCGTTTTCATCGTACTCGACAGACACCTGGGTCTTTCCATCGGGTCTTAAATATTTCAGAGTTCCACTCTTACGCACATCCGTGAGCTGCTTCGCCAGACGATGTGCCAGAGAGATGGGATAAGGCATATACTCATCTGTTTCATTTGTCGCATAACCAAACATCATACCCTGATCGCCGGCTCCGATAGCTTCGATCTGCTCATCGCTCATCTTGGATTCTCTTGCCTCAAGCGCCTTATCCACGCCCATGGCAATATCGGGGGACTGCTTATCCAGTGCAACCATAACTGCACAGGTATGACCATCAAATCCGGTCTTTGCATCATCGTAACCGATCTCATTGACTGTCTCACGGACAATTGCGGGGATATCTAAGTTCGCCTTCGTGGTAATCTCACCGGTTACCAGCACGAAACCGGTACAGCTTGCGGTCTCACATGCCACGCGGCTCATGGGATCCTGTGCCATGCAGGCATCCAGGATTGCATCAGAAACTGCGTCACAGACTTTGTCGGGATGTCCCTCAGTCACAGACTCGGAAGTAAATAATCTTTTTTCCATTTCTATTCTCCTTTTGTATTTGTAATTGATAACCTCTACTGGAACAAAAAAATCCACTTATCATTCAATAAGCGGACTTGAAATCTTACTCTGCTCAAATCCTCTTATTGTTCGATGTTTCTCTGCTCTCGCAGTAAATTCGCTCAGGTTGGCACCTTCCTCTGGGGGGGTTGCCGTGGCTTCACAGATCCTATGTATCTCCACCACTCTGAATAAGAGAGTTATCGTTTGTAATGTACACCAGGCAGTATAACTTGTCAATATACAAATACTGCAAAGTGTCTAACCAATTTTTAATTTGAATTTTTGAAAATCATGCTCGCTGTTCACACGTTCAATCTGTGCTCCCAGAGACTGTAATTTCAAGGGGAAATCTTCATATCCACGCTCAATGTACTGGATTTCTTCCACAGTGGAAAACCCTTCTGCTGCCAGGGCTGCAATAACCAAAGCGGCTCCTGCTCTGAGATCCGGTGCACTTAAAGCAGCTCCGGTGTACTTGTTCACCCCATCAATGATAGCTGTGTTGCCTTCTACTTTAATGCTGGCTCCCATACGTGTCAATTCATCCACATATTTAAACCGGTTTTCAAAAATGCTTTCCGTTACGATGCTGGTTCCCTTACATAATCCAAGGGTCACAGCGATCTGAGGCTGCATATCCGTAGGAAATCCGGGATACGGCAATGTCTTTACATGGGTGTGATCCAGTCTGCGGGTAGCAACCACACGAACTGCATCATCCGACTCCTGTACCTGACAACCGATCTCAATCAGCTTCGCACTGATGGACTCCAGATGTTTCGGAATGACATTCTTGACTGTCACATCCCCACAGGTTGCTGCAGCAGCAAACATAAATGTACCTGCCTCGATCTGATCCGGAATGATGGCATAATTGGTACCGTGCAGCTTCTGTACGCCACGGATACGAATCACATCGGTACCGGCGCCCTTGATATTCGCACCCATGCTGTTTAAAAAGTTAGCAAGGTCTACCACATGGGGCTCTTTCGCTGCATTTTCCAAAATCGTCTGACCTTCTGCCATCACAGCTGCCATCATGACATTGATGGTGGCACCTACAGACACCACATCCAGATAGATATGATTTCCGATCAGCCGATCTGCCTCTGCAATAATATGTCCGTGTTCAATACGCACACCGGCTCCCAAAGCCCGAAAACCCTTAATGTGCTGGTCGATGGGACGGCTTCCGATATTGCAGCCACCGGGAAGCGTTACATCTGCCTGTTTGTATTTTCCGAGTAATGCACCTAACAGATAGTAGGATGCACGAATCTTTTTAATAAAATCATCTTCAATAACAAGATTGTGGATATTGGCTCCGTTGATCTTGACCGTATGACGGTCTACCCGTTCAATCAGAGCCCCAATGCTCTCCATCGCCTGCAACAGCACGTTGGTATCACGTACATCCGGCATGTTTTCTATTGTAACCGTATCGTCCGTCATGACTGCTGCTGCCAGAATCGCTAAGGCTGCGTTCTTGGCACCGCCGATCTCTACCTCACCGACTAACGGATTGCCGCCTTTGATTGCGTATTGTTCCATAATATATCTATGCCTCTATATCAATCTATACAAAATTAAGAAAAAATTCAAAAATCACCATCGCTACATTATAGCATATTTTTCTCATTTGTAAATAGCCTGCTGTATCCCCTAGTAGTTCAGGTATTTCAGGGGATTAACCTGTACACCACCAATCAGCATCTCAAAATGAAGATGAGGTCCTGTGCTGACTCCGGTATTTCCACTCAAGGCAATCTTCTGTCCCTGGGAAACAGTCTGTCCCGCGGATACCAGAACCTTGCTCAAATGTCCGTACCGCGTCTGTCTGCCATCGGAGTGCTGGATATAAATCACATAGCCATAGCCACTTCCCCATCCGGCCTTAACAACGGTTCCTGCTGCAGAAGCCATAACCGCTGTGCCTGTAGGTGTTGCATAATCCACACCCTTGTGATAGGTGCTTGCGCCTCGTTTCGGTGCTTTTCTCGGTCCAAACTGGGAAGTAATCCGTCCACCGGACAAAGGTTTCATATAGGTAGGCGGTATTTTGGTTCCCCGCTCCACAATCTTGGCTACCGCCTCCAGTTCCACATTCTCCATGAGAATCTCTGTGCTTTCCTCCCGGTCATTCCGATAGGTGACCGTTGCCACTACCTCTCTGTGTCCTGCGGAAGGTTGCTGTAATACTTTGGTCTGGTAAGTATACCAATCGTCATTCGGCACGTAAACAATATCCTCATCGTAATCCTCCGCATAAAAACTCTGTTCGGTACGGACTACGGAGATTCCGGGTTCCTGGATGGTTACCACCAATTCCTCTCCGGCTCGAATGATCGAGTTTTCATTGTCCAAGGTGTCATTCATCTCAATGATTTTGTCAAGAGGAACCCCGGTGGT
This sequence comes from uncultured Lachnospiraceae bacterium, assembly GCA_900557385.1. Taxonomy (GTDB): domain Bacteria; phylum Bacillota; class Clostridia; order Lachnospirales; family Lachnospiraceae; genus UMGS2037. The sequence goes on along the minus strand of USSP01000168.1, from coordinate 1,436 downwards.
CAAAGAAATTTCCGACAGAGTATCTCCGGATTTCACCTCATAGGTGGTCTTCACTTCCTGATCGGCACATACCGCATCCACAGCATCCTGGATGGGCGTCAATTCCGTTCCCGGCTGATAGGCTTCCACCACTTCCACCTTGTCTGCAAAATCCATGGAAATCAGCCCCAGGTCATAATCCTGGAAGTTCTTCTCCGTCACCGGCTCAATCTGTGCCATAGCTTCTGCCATGGACTGACCGGCTCCCGCTTTCTGAAACACATCGGTCTGTTGGATCGACGCGTCGTTCTCTTGCTTCTCTTCGTCACTGTACACCTGTGTGGTCAGAACATTCAGCTCACTGTCGCTATCTGCCGTCAGCTGTACATGAAAGCTTTTTTTCTCATCGTATTTGCCCAGCACGCTGTCCAGAAGCTGTTCCACTTCTCCGGTATTCGCAAGACTGACTGTATAATTACCCACGCGCACCATATAAGAACGCTGCAGGGTTTCTTTATGGTCTTTCTTTAATGTGGTTACAATATGATCCAATACATCGCTTTCTTTGTCCACCTGTCCCCAAATGACCTCTTTGCCCTCTAACCGGGAATCTACCTCCATCAACACCAGTTCTTCTGAGTCAGCTGCAATCTGCTTCCGTGCCTGGATCAGCAGACTCTGGGCGGTCTCTTCATTGGCAATCGTTCCTACCTGCTCTCCATTGACATACATGGTAAACATATTGTCACCCATATGTTCAAAGGGACAAAAAGTGGGCAGAAAAAAAGCACTGACTGCACTTATAAATAAGGCAGTCTTGATATATGTGTAACGCACTTTTCTATTATTATGTGTTTTCTCTCTTGTTTTCATACTGTCTCATTGTAACAGTAAACATTCCTCTTGTAAAGGATTCGTGGTATACTGAGAGCATGAAAACCAACGACAATTCCATTATTTTTCATATTGATGTAAACTCAGCCTTCTTAAGCTGGACAGCCCAGGATGAATTGGAAAAAGGTTCCGAAGTGGATCTGCGTACCATCCCCTCCATTATCGGTGGCGACATTCAAAGCCGCCATGGTGTGGTACTGGCCAAATCCATTCCTGCAAAGGCTTACCACATTAAAACCGGGGAACCGGTAATGACTGCTCTTCGCAAATGTCCGGGGCTTACGGTACATAAGCCGGATCATGCCCTTTATGACCGTAGAAGTCACCAGTTGATGGACTATCTACGCTCTGTCTGTCCGGATATTGAACAGGTGAGCATTGATGAATGCTATATGGACTATACTCCCATCTGTCATCAATTTGCTGATCCGGTAACCGCCGCCACCCTGATTAAGGATACGGTGCGGGAGCGTTTCGGTTTCACGGTCAATGTTGGCATTTCAGACCGTAAGGTTCTGGCCAAAATGGCCTCCGATTTTGAGAAACCGGATAAGGTTCACACA
>USSP01000167.1 GCA_900557385.1 uncultured Lachnospiraceae bacterium | reverse complement strand
GCTTCTGGAGAGGAAAGGAGCCGTAAGCCTTGAAGTGGCGGAGGCAATGGCGCTGGGGGCAGCTAAAGCGGCAGGTGCCGATGTGGCAATTTCCAGTACCGGGATTGCAGGACCGGATGGTGGCACGCCCGAGAAACCGGTTGGATTGGTTTATCTGGGATGCAGCGTAAAAGGTGTAACCTCTGTGGTGGAATGTCATTTTCACGGAACCCGACAGGAGGTTCGATCTCAGGCAGCCAGAGAGGCATTGGAACTTGCTGTTACCTGCCTGACAGAGTATACCGGACGGAAATAATTGAGGATCATATGAGACAGGATGGAAACGAATATCCCAACGGCTATTGGGATAAACAGGAACAGCAGAGAGAAGAACAGACGGAGAGTGAGGGAAAGAAACAGGAAGAAAAACCTTCCCGTGCTCCGGTCATCATCATTCTTTCTGCAATTGCACTACTTCTGATCCTTCTTATTGTGGCGCTGGGAGCAGCGGCAAACCAGTTTACCCAATGGGCACAGGACAAATCCCGGGAAGTTGTGGCTGATGTGAAAGAGCATCAATCCCGGGCAGCGGAGAGAAGAAAACAGCAGGAAGAACAGAAAGGGCAGGAATCAGAAAGTGCTCCGGCCTGGGAGGATGAGGACGCCGAATATTATGAGCTGCATCATGCCATCCGGGATGACCTTTCCTACCAGGTGGAACTGGAGAAAGTGCAGTTAAACGGTGAGAATGACCAGGAAAAGAACCTCTATGTGATTACAGGCGAAAAGCCGGTGATTCAGGGGGAAAACATTGAAAATCTGGATGTTCTTAACGATGCTCTTATGGCGGAATATCAGGACCTTCAGGAATACATGGAAATGATTACCGGTGATCTTGGGATTGACGGAGCAGAACCGGCACAGGTTTCTGTGGACTGCTATGTGACCTATATGGATGAGGAATTCCTGAGTGTGGTATACAATGTGCGTGTTTCCATGGAATATTACGGTCAGGTGTATTTATCCTGTGTCAACATCAATATGGAATCCGGCGTGGTCATGCACAATCTTATGGATTTAATCCATGTGGATGATGCCTTTGCCATCGAATTCCGGGAGCGGAATGCCAGGCAGAACCAGACGGATTCCATTGATTATATGTCTGACCAGGAGGTGGCAGCTTACTTGTGCGGTGAAAACACCGGAATCGCTTATTTTACCCCGCTGGGAATGGAAATCGGATTTAATTATGAACTGGGATGGATTACCGTAACCTATCAGGATTACAGAGATTACCTTCGTAGTTTATAAAAATGTGAATAAAAATATGAAAAAGTGCTTGAGGGATTGCCTGCGGGCACTTTTTTCGTTATAATAGCGTTAGACTTTTCCAGAGTCGTTCTGCTTTGCATATCAGGCATCTCGCCATTCATTCAAAGCAATTAGAAAAATAAAGGGAGGGATGCTATTGAGGGATGTTTATCGGACATCAAATATGCTAATATAGAAATGTCCGTAAGGCAGTAATGAAAAACTTGACAGAACCGAACAAATGTTTTATTCTAAATAAGAACACTTGTTCTGAAATGCGTAGAAGGCGCAGAATGGAGATTAAAATGGAAAGAGAAGACAAATTAAAAGCACTTGATGCAGCATTATCACAGATAGAGAAGCAGTACGGTAAAGGCGCCGTGATGAAACTTGGAGATCCTTCCGCGAAGATGAACGTGGAGACGATTCCCACCGGTTCCCTGAGCCTGGATATTGCGTTGGGACTCGGTGGTATCCCGAAGGGAAGAATCGTGGAGATCTACGGACCGGAATCTTCCGGTAAAACCACGGTTACACTTCATATGATTGCGGAAGTACAGAAACGTGGTGGAATTGCAGGATTTATTGATGCGGAGCATGCTTTGGATCCCGTTTATGCAAAGAATATCGGTGTTGATATTGAGAATTTGTATATTTCCCAGCCGGATTGCGGTGAGCAGGCATTGGAGATCACGGAGACAATGGTTCGTTCCGGTGCTATTGACATTGTTGTAGTAGACTCCGTGGCAGCACTGGTACCGAAGGCAGAGATTGATGGTGAGATGGGTGATTCCCATGTGGGATTACAGGCACGTCTGATGTCTCAGGCACTGAGAAAGCTGACTGCGGTAATCAGTAAATCCAATTGTACCGTTATTTTCATCAACCAGCTTCGTGAGAAGGTAGGTGTGATGTTTGGTAATCCGGAAACTACTACCGGTGGTCGTGCGCTGAAATTCTATTCCTCTGTCCGCCTGGATGTAAGGCGTGTAGAAGCCTTGAAACAAGGTGGAGAAGTGATTGGAAACCATACCCGTGTAAAAGTTGTAAAGAATAAGGTTGCTCCGCCTTTTAAAGAGGCAGAGTTCGACATTATGTTTGGTAAGGGGATTTCTGCGTCCGGTGATGTTCTCGACCTGGCAGCTCAGAATAATATCGTTATCAAGAGCGGTGCCTGGTATGCCTATGAAGGTAACAAAATCGGACAGGGACGAGAGAATGCAAAAGCATACCTGGAGGAGAACCCGGAAGTATTCGCTGAGATTGAGAGACGCGTGAGGGCTCTGTACGGATTCGAAGTAGAAGAGAAACCTGCCGAAGAGGCTGAGAAGAGCAAAAGTAAGGATAAATAATCCATGACACAGACAGAAAAGGCAATCAATCGTGCCATGCAGCTACTGACTGCCAGAGATTATACGGAGAAGCAACTACGTGATAAACTGGTTGCGGGTAAGTATGAAGAGCAGGAGGTGGCAGATGCCATTGCTTATGTCAAATCCTTCCATTATATAGATGATGTCCGTTATGCAGATAGTTATCTGGAATACTATAAAGATTTCAGAAGCTATCGGCGGATGGAGACCGATCTGATGAAAAAGGGAATCGCGAGGGATGTGATCCGGTCATGCTGGGAAGAGAAATTAGCGCAGGGGTGTGATTATGATGAAGGAGAACAGATTCGCCGTCTCCTTGAAAAAAGGCATTTTAGTCCGGACACTGCCGATTATAAGGAAAAGCAGCGTACATACGCTTTTTTGTGCCGAAAAGGATTCAGCGGTGAAGCAATCCGAAAGTATATGCTACTTGACATAACATCAAATTCAGTTTAGAATTGATATGTTGTGAAAATGCCAATGAGGGTAGGTTTTATCATCCTAATAGGATATTAAACACATGAAAACTAAATAAGGAGGTGCTCCTGTACATGCTTGTATACATCGTGATAGCTGTAGTAGTTACCTTGCTTGTTTCAGTTCCCGTATCTGCAATTGTTGCAACGAATCGTCATAAGAAGACGGTGGAGGCACAGATCGGCAACGCGGAGAATAAAGCCCGCGAGATTATCGATGAAGCACTGAAAACTGCTGAGACCAAGAAACGTGAATCCCTGCTTGAAGTTAAGGAAGAGTCCATTCGTACGAAAAATGAACTTGACAAAGAGATTAAAGAGCGGAGAGCGGAAGTACAGCGTTCTGAGAGAAGAATCCAGCAGAAAGAGGAAAACATCGACAAGAAGTCGGATGCAATCGAGAAGCGAGAAGCAAGCTTAGCAGCAAAAGAAGAGGTACTTGCAAAGCAGAAAGAAGAAATTGCTAAGTTAAACGAGCAAAGAGTACAGGAACTCGAAAGGATTTCAGGTTTAACCTCAGATCAGGCAAAAGATTACTTATTGAAAATTGTTGAAGATGAAGTAAAGCATGAATCCGCCGTCATGATCAAAGAAATGGAGACCAGGGCGAAGGAGGAAGCAGACAAGAAGGCAAAGGAGTATGTGGTATCAGCTATTCAGAGATGTGCTGCAGACCATGTATCCGAGACAACGATTTCTGTTGTCCAGTTGCCTAACGATGAAATGAAAGGAAGAATTATCGGTCGTGAGGGTCGAAATATCAGAACTCTTGAGACAATGACCGGAGTGGATTTGATTATTGATGATACTCCGGAAGCAGTCATTCTTTCCGGATTTGATCCGATTCGTCGTGAGGTAGCCAGAATTGCGCTGGAGAAGCTTATCGTCGATGGACGTATTCATCCCGCCAGAATTGAAGAGATGGTGGAGAAGGCGCAGAGAGAAGTAGAAGTAATGATTAAAGAGGAAGGTGAAGCAGCTACTCTGGAAGTCGGAGTACATGGTATTCATCCTGAACTCGTCAAATTACTTGGTAAGATGAAGTTTAGAACCAGTTATGGTCAGAATGCTTTGAAGCATTCCATCGAGGTTGCACAGCTGTCAGGTCTTTTGGCTGCTGAGATGGGCTTAGATGTGAGAATGGCAAAGCGTGCCGGTTTACTGCACGATATCGGTAAGGCAGTTGACCATGAAATGGAAGGATCTCATATTCAGTTAGGTGCCGAGTTATGTAGAAAATACAAGGAATCTAATATTGTGATCAATGCTGTAGAATCTCATCATGGTGATGTAGAGCCTACTTCTTTGATTGCATGTATTGTACAGGCAGCCGATACGATTTCTGCGGCAAGACCGGGTGCAAGACGTGAGACTCTGGAAACTTACACAACCAGATTAAAACAGTTAGAAGACATAACAAACAATTTCAAAGGTGTAGACAAATCTTTTGCAATCCAGGCAGGTAGAGAAATCCGTGTCATGGTAGTTCCTGAACAAGTTTCTGATGCAGACATGGTATTGCTGGCAAGGGATATTTCCAAACAGATTGAAGCTGAGTTAGAATATCCTGGTCAGATTAAA
>USSP01000166.1 GCA_900557385.1 uncultured Lachnospiraceae bacterium | reverse complement strand
TTTAGGGGCTGCTTTTGTAGATGTACAGAAAGGAGTGTCCTGCTATTTATCCCTGGGGAGTGATCAGGGTGTAAGCCTGTTGGAAAAGGATAAGCTTTATCGGACAAACCGACCGGGCAATGTCCCCATAAAAGCAGGGGATGAACTATTGGTGCAAGTGACCAGAGAAGCCTTGAAGACGAAATTGCCCACAGTAAGCGGAACGATAATCGACAGTGAAAATTCCGATGCCTTACGGGAAAAAGCAGACCATGCATTGTGTTACACCAGACTGGTTCAGGTTATGCCAGGGTGGATGCAGTTCCTGCAGGAATATTTAGAAAACAAAGAAGAAATACTTCAGGTTATAACGGACGACGCAGAAATTTTTGCCCAGCTAACTAATTATCGGGCACATTCTTCGCAAGCCGGTAATATGCAGCTTCGGTTTTATGAAGATTCCCGCGTATCTTTGTCCACCCTGTATTCCATAGAAACACATTTATCCCAGCTTACTGCACGACAGGTATGGCTGAAATGCGGCGGGTATCTCGTCATTGACCCTACAGAGGCGATGACGGTCATTGATGTGAATAGTGGAAAATGTCTTCGAAAGGATTCTCCGGAGGAATTGACCCAATTGGTAAATAAAGAGGCTGCGGAGGAGGTGTTCCGTCAGCTTCGGCTGCGTAATCTGTCGGGAATGATTTTGGTAGATTTTGTGAATATTTCCGACAGGGAGCAAAGAAATTTATTTTTTCAGGAGCTTCGTAAAATGGCACAGCAGGATCCGGTGCCTACCAGAGTCCATGATATTACGGCACTCGGAATTGTGGAAATTACCAGAAAAAAAGTGTCCCATACATTGGCAGAGCAGTTGAAGGATCATGGGAAAAGATAGGGGGATACAAGATTGAAATTATTAAGAATGAAAAAAGTTCGTGACGGAAGATACCTGAAGGACTATGAACTGACTTATGAAAATAAGATTGGGAAAGAAAAAGTTTATGAAATTGTAAGTTTAAAGGAACTTTCCGGTCCGGAGTCTCTGGGCGCAGCCGTGACCGGTGTATCCATTGCAGCGGTATATGACGGAAAGCTTCTGTTATTGAAGGAATTCCGTATGGCCATTAATCGGGAGATTTATGGCTTGTGTGCAGGGCATCTGGAAGAAAACGAAACCGTGGAAGATTGTATCCGGAGAGAACTATACGAGGAAACGGGGTTGGATTTAAAACGTATCATTAAAATTTTTCCGCCCTCCTTTTCCACAGTGACTATTTCCGATGCAAAGACACAGATTGCATTTGTGGAAGCAGAGGGAACAATTTCTGACGAGCACATGTCTGCAAACGAACAGATTAAGGCAGCCTTTTATACACCTGCGGAGGTTTTACATCTGATTGAGACGGAAACCTTTAGCTCCAGAGCGCAGATGATTGCTTATGGTTTCACGCAGGGCATCCTTTAAATGATCAAAAGGCATAGGGAAGAAAGAAAATGCATATCGTATAAAGAGTAAATTTCGGTGGTGCAGCATGAAAAACGGGAAGCCATTCAAGAATGCAGTCAGGAGACTTGGAATCGTCTGGGTAACGGTGACAGGTCTCCTGTTTTCTTTTCTTTATTTGCCGGTAAAAGGGGAAGCCCTTGTATATTCCAAGGAAAATTTTAACAGACAAATTTTCCGACAGCTACCGGAGGATACACAAAACACGGAACTGTCACCAACAGAACTTTACGCCAAGGCTGCAGTTCTGATGGATGGCAGGACGGGGCGTGTCTTATATGAGAAGGATGGTAAGGAAAAGCTTTCCAATGCCAGTACGACCAAAATCATGACCTGTATCCTTGTATTGGAACAGGAATGTGAGGAGCAGATTGCGGAAGTTTCTGCCTATGCCGGAGCACAGCCCAAGGTACATTTGGGGGTCAGAAGCGGACAACAGTTCTTAATAAAAGATCTGCTTTATTCCCTTATGCTGGAATCCCATAATGATGCAGCGGTGATCCTTGCTGAGCATATCGGTGCGAAGACACTGAACCTGACTGATTCCGCAGGACAAAGAAATACGGAAGAAAGTAAACAGGCGGTAGCTGCTTTTGCAAAGAGGATGAATGAAAAGGCATTGGAAATCGGCTGTGAAAATACGACATTTGTTACGCCGAACGGGTTGGATGCGGTACAGGTCATGGAGAATGAAAAAGGAGAGGAAACCATCGTAACCCATGGCACTACGGCAACGGATCTGGCTAAAATAATGGCATACTGTGTGACTTTAAGCCCAAAGAAGGAGGAATTTCTGGAGATTACCAGAACGGTGGATCATTCCTTTTCCGATATCGAGGGAAGAGGTTCTTATTGCTGCCATAATCATAATGCTTTTTTAGGGATGATGGAGGGAGCATTGTCAGGAAAAACCGGTTTTACCAACAGTGCCGGTTATTGTTATGTGGGTGCTTTACAAAGAGAGGAGCGCATTTATACCATTGCCTTATTGGCTTGTGGATGGCCGAACCATAAGGGATGGAAATGGCAGGACAGCCGGAAATTATATAATTACGGTCTGGAAAATTATGCGTATCGGGAATTCCTGCCGGAGGTGTCGGTGCAGCCGTTGGTGGTTTCCGGTGGGCAGGCTTTCGATGGCAATCCTTATCATAAAGTGGAAGTTTTACCGGTATTGGAAGAGGTAGACGCCATGGAAATTCTTTCCGGGAAAGGAGAATACATGGAGGCAGAACTGGAAAGTGTTGACCATCTGACAGCGCCGGTGGAGGAAGGAACGCAGACCGGTGTGGTAACCTATTATTTTGTGACGGCACAGGGGGAACGAATCCCCTGGAAAAGTGCTTCGGTGCGGGTACAAGAAAAAATTGCCGGAATTGATGCAGAATTTGTGGCAAGATATGTGGTTGGAAATTTTCTGGTGGGGAATGACTAGAAAGTTTTTCACTTCATTTGTTGACAAATTTTTGTCAACATGGCATAGTATTAAGAAATGATAACGAACCCATGAGGGAGTAGTTTGCACTGCATAGTGTGATATGTCAACACACTGATTCTTTTGGAATCTGGCATATCTTAATGAACGAGACTCAGACACAGAATGACGGAATGCATTCTGTATCTGGGTTCTTTTTATGAAAAAAAGACAAAAGGAGAATTTCGATGGGAATTCTTGAGTTACTGTTACTGGGAATAGGGTTGTCAATGGATGCCTTTGCCGTATCGATCTGTAAAGGGCTTGGAGTCAGGGAGATCAAACCGAAGCATATGCTTTGCTGTGGGTTGTGGTTTGGAGGATTTCAGGCGCTGATGCCGTTGATCGGCTATGTGCTGGGGTCTGCCTTTGAGAGCTATATTACTAAAATTGATCATTGGATTGCCTTTGTCCTGTTGGTATTTATCGGAGTCAATATGATCCGTGAAGCATTCTCTGATGAAGAAGAACAGACGAGTACATCCTTTGGGGCTAAGACGATGTTATTAATGGCAATTGCAACCAGCATCGACGCATTGACTGTGGGAATTACTTTCGCTTTCCTGGAAGTAAATATATGGCTGGCAATTCTCATCATTGGCTGCACCACTTTTGTGTTCTCAGCTGCCGGGGTGAAGATCGGAAACGTGTTTGGAAATAAATATAAGGCGAAGGCTGAGATTGTGGGAGGCATAATCCTTATCGCTATCGGCTGTAAAATCCTGATTGAACACCTGTTCTTTTAAATGGCTTTAGTCCCTTTTGACCACATCCTTTTGTAAAGGCATATCTTGACATGAATAAATACCATGGTACAATATATAGTATCTGCGATGTGTTGTGGGTATAGATTTATTATGTCAGGAGTGAGGGTATGAAAATCATTAAAAGAAGTGGTGCGGAGGCTAGTTTTGACCTTTCCAAGATCATTATAGCTATCCAGAAGGCAAACAAGAGTGTCAAACAAGGGGACCGGATGCCGGAGAGCGATATTCTTGAGATTGCCAATAAGGTGGAGCAGGATTGTCTTGCTTTAAAGCGTTCTCCCAGCGTGGAAGAAATTCAGGATATGGTAGAGAACGAACTGATGGATCGTCAGGTTTTTGCGGTAGCCCGTAATTATATTACCTATCGTTATCGTCGTGCGCTGGTACGTAAATCAAATTCTACGGATGAACAGATTTTAAGCTTATTGGAGTGTAATAACGAGGAAGCCAAGCAGGAGAATTCCAATAAAAATCCAACCGTAAACAGTGTCCAGCGTGACTATATGGCGGGAGAGGTGTCTAAGGATATCACCCGTCGATTCCTTTTGCCGGAGGATGTGGTAGAAGCTCATGAGAAAGGAATCATTCACTTCCATGATGCAGACTATTTTGCACAGCACATGCACAACTGTTGTCTGGTTAATCTGGAGGATATGCTCCAGAACGGAACCGTAGTCAGTGAGACCATGATTGATACACCCAAAAGCTTTTCTACGGCATGTAATATTGCAACCCAGTCCATCGCACAGATTGCCAGTTCCCAGTATGGCGGGCAGAGTATTTCTCTGGCACATCTTGCACCTTTTGTACAGGTCAGCCGCGACAAATTCCGTAAAAGTGTTCGTGAGGAATTGGAAGCAGTCGGAGAAGAGGTATCGGAAGAAAAAATTAACGCCATTGCGGAAATGCGTGTGAAAGATGAAATTAAGCGTGGTGTACAGATGATTCAGTACCAGGTGATCACTTTGATGACCACCAACGGACAGGCTCCC
>USSP01000165.1 GCA_900557385.1 uncultured Lachnospiraceae bacterium | reverse complement strand
TCTTTGCTCTCCTGATTCTGGAAGAACAGGGAAAGAGATTCAAAAAACTGTCTGTGACAGATGGTCTGACCGGTCTGCTGAACCGTACCGGTTTTGATGAACAGATGGATCATTATCTGGAAGGGAGCAGGAAAGAGAAATGTGTAGGCATCCTGTTGGATGTAGACAACTTTAAATTGATCAATGATGTATATGGTCATGCGATTGGTGACCAGGTATTGTACCAGCTTGCCAGAGCCATGGAACAGACTTTTTACAAAAATGCAGTGATTGGGCGTAATGGTGGGGATGAATTCTGTATTCTGCTGAAACACTGCAGTGCCGAACAGGCAGCGGCGCAGATTGAAGCCTTTACCATGGAACACAGAACCTTCCAATATAAGGGCAAAGAAGAAAGCTATAGTATTTCGGTGGGCTACGCTGAATATCCCACCCATGCAGGAAGAGGTGCGGATCTGCTGCGTTATGCGGATATGGCATTGTATGAGGTGAAGCTGCGGGGAAAACACAGTGTGTTCATGTATACAAGCGATGTCCATACTTCCAACAGAACCCAGCTGGGTTTTGCACTGAATGATGTGTCTTTGAACCTGCCGGGAGCCTTTTTCATCTACAAGGCGCAAAGGGATGATGAGCGCATTCTTTTTGCCAACAAAGAAATGATCCGGCTCACAGGCTGCGATAATCTGGACGATTTTCTGCAGTTTACCCATCAGAAATTCAGTAATCTGGTACATCCCGATGAACTGGATGCGGTGGAGGAAAGCATTTGGGAACAGATTACCTCCAGCGAAGATGCCACCAATGATTATGTACAATACCGGCTTGCCACCAAGGATGGAGGCTACAAACCCGTTCTGGATTTCGGACGACTGGTGGAGAGCAATCACTATGGAGCAGTCTTTTATGTATTGCTTGTGGACTGTGATTTTATCAAAACCCAATATGGCATGAATAAGGAGGAAATGTCATGCTGACACATCTTGTGGCAGAAAGTGACTCCGGTCCGGTGATTCTGTGGGGAATGACTCTCCATCGGAAAGATGAACTGGAACATATGAAGCAGACATTAGCAGAGTGTGGGTGCGAAATGCCCTACACTCTGATTGCATTTCAGGTGTCGGACTGGAACCGGGAATTTTCACCCTGGAAAACAGAAGTGCTGGATGCTTCCTTTTCCGGCGGTGGCGAGGACACATTGCATGATCTGTTGGAAGAACTGATCCCCTCGCTAAGAGCAAAATATGGTACACAGCGTAGCTTTTATATTATGGGATATTCCCTGGCGGGACTCTTTGCTCTTTGGTGTCTTTATCAGACGGATCTTTTTGCCGGGGCAGCCAGTTGTTCCGGCTCCTTGTGGTATCCGGATTTTATCTCTTATATGAACACCCACACCGCTTTTTCTGGAAAGCGTATTTATCTGAGCCTGGGTGGGAAGGAAGCAAAAACCGGAGATCCTCTTATGGCGACAGTGGGAGAATGCACCGAGCAGGCATATAAAATTCTGAAGCAGAAAAATCATGTTAAATATGAATTAAATTCTGGCGGTCATTTCGCTGATTCCGGAAAAAGACTGGCAAAGGCAGTGCGGTTCCTTGCAGAAAAAGGAGAACGATCAGAACATAAAAATCCAGAGAAAACAGTGGGAATTTAGAAGGAATTACGCTATAATAGAAGCAATGAAATGAAACCTAAGAGAAAGGACAATCTGTTATGCAGGACAAAAAAACAAAACGGGAAAAAATTAACATTATGCATTCGATATCAGCGCATGTGTGCTGGCTGGTATTTGCCATTATTATTCTGACGATGATCGGCTTACTGGCATGTATGATTCCCAGAACCAGACAGATTTCCACGGAGACCAATGGGAAATATCTGTTAAGTCTGGCAGAAATGAGTGTCCAGACATTGGATCTGATGGCACAGGAAAGTGAAGAGAAGACGATTGCCAACGAGGAATTTTTGTCAGGCATCATAATCGAGAACGTTCCGTCTGCCTACGCTTATCTGGTTGACACGGATGGAACCATGCTTTATCATCCTGTAACGGAAAAAGTAGGAAAGCCGGTAGAAAATAGAAAGATTTCCGAAGTTGTAGAGCAGCTTAAGGCAGGAAATAAGCCCGCTAATGATGTGGTTCTTTATGACTACAAAGGAGTGGCAAAGTATACCGCCTACGCCTTGACTGCAGATAATAAGATTTTAGTTTTATCTGCTGATCAGAGTGATGTTCTGGGCGCATATAACAGCATGTATATTGCTGTATTCCGTGTTGCCTTAATCAGCCTGATTTTCTGTATGGCGATTGGCTTTCTGGTAAGTCGTGCCATCTGCAAACCGATTCGTATGCTTACGGAAGTGATTACCCAGACTGCAGAATTTGATTTCCGTTCCAATCCTGCAGCGCAGAAGCTTCGCAAGAAAAAGGATGAGACCGGAATTATGGCAAGAGCAATCCATAACATGCGGAAGAACCTGCGTGAAATGGTAGCTAATATTGAGAATACCAGTGACCAGCTGACCAATAATATCGGGCACTTACAGGAAGTAACCGGTGTAGTGGATGGCATGTGTTCTGAAAACTCTGCAACCACACAGGAACTTGCAGCAGGTATGCAGGAGACCGCTGCAACCACAGAGACAATCAATGGTCATATCAGTACAATCAAGAATGGCGCGGACGAAATTGTGAAACTGGCAGAGGAAGGAAATACCACTTCTGATGAGATTATGAAGCGCGCACAGACCCTGCAGCAAAAAACCTTAACAGCCAGCGAAAAAACACAGAAGATGTATGAGGATGTAAAGGACAAATCCGATAAAGCAATCGAAGAGTCCAAAGCGGTAGAGAAGATTAACGAACTCACCGGTACGATTATGTCTATCTCTTCCCAGACCAGTCTGTTAGCTTTAAATGCCAGCATTGAGGCAGCAAGAGCTGGAGAAGCCGGAAAGGGCTTTGCTGTGGTGGCTACAGAAATCGGAAACCTGGCAAACCAGACCTCTCAGGCGGTAGCAGATATTAACAATATCGTACAGGAAGTGAATGTGGCGGTAACTAACATGTCCGAATGCCTGACGGAAACCACGGTCTTTCTGGAGGAAACCGTATTACAGGAGTACAATGAGTTTAAAGATGTCAGTGTACAATATCATCAGGATGCCAATGTATTTAAAGAAAGCATGGGTGGTGTGAAGGATGCCATTGATTCTCTGGGTCAGTCTGTCGATCTGATCGTGGACTCCATATCCGGCATCAATGAGACCGTTCATGAATCGACGATTGGTGTTACGGACATTGCGGAGAAAACCAGCACCATGGTGGAGAAGAGCGCAGAATCCTTTGATGCCGTGAAAGAATGCCGCACTTTTGTTGAAAAGCTTCACGAAATGGTGGACAAATTTATTTTGAAGTAATCTTCTGACCAGGAAAATCCACAGGATGGAAATTATCCTGCCTGTGTTTGTTATGTTGGTACTGGGCATGGCATGCAGAAAAGGGAAACTGGTTCTCATTATGCTGGTGATGGTACTGCTTTCCTTTGTCATCGGCTTTCTGGTAAAACCTTTGATGAAAAATGTTTACCAGAAATATCTTCCCTTCATGGTCAGTATGTACGAGGGCAGAATGTTGGCATATCCTTTGTATACCAATCTCTGAGGACAGGAAAACCTCTCCAAGATTGCGGTGTTGGATATTGCGGGACTTCTGTTCGCCTCCTGCTGGACAGCCCTCTGGGTGGTACTTATACGGCAGTGGAGGAAATTCTCACCACAGCGGTGACGGCAATCATTCTTCTGGTGGTAGGCTACGGCATGGAAATGAAACAGGAACTGCTAAAGCCCTGCCTCCAGACCATTTTAATCAGACTCTGTATTCAGGCGGTCATGGTAACGGGCATCCTCTTTACGGTACACCGGCTCATTGGCACAAGCCAGCTTGTGGACATCGCCATCATCATCTACATGTCAGCGCCGGCACCTTTCAGCATGCAGACCTTTTTGAAAAAAGAGGAAGGAAATGCCTATGTTTCCACCACCAACTCCCTCTACTGCATCGTGACGATACTGATTTATGTGATGGTAGCGGCGAAGGATGTGTTGTGATTTTTTATTCTACTTAGTTAAAGAACCTTGAAGTGCCAGCCTCAAGGTTCCCAAGTTCATTGTGGAGAACTACTCCATTAGGCTAGTGCTGTCATTCGTCTCTGTCTAGCCATTTGCAAATGTAGTAGCCAACTACAGATGCCGCTACAGAGATAAAAAATGCGATTATGTATTCCACTGGAAACACCTCCTTCCTGCTGGAAAGAGTCGACAGCAGGTAAATCATAACACGAAAATATGTTCGAATCAAGATTGGGGTTGCTTTTTCTGAAATAAAAGCGTATTATGAAGATAGCTAAAGATGCGATTATATTTCCACTAGGAAATAAAGAAGTCCGGAGTGCCAGCTCTGGACTTCTTTATTGTGCGCCGGAAGGCGCACAACAAAAGACCGAACAGTTTATCTCTGAACGGTCTTTTCCAGTTACACTATTTAGTTTTGATGATTAAGAATCCATTGCAATAGGTATTCATATTCTACCTCAATTTTTCATTAAGCCAGTACCTCATACGTTTCCTTATTCTGCTCCATGAGCTGTTTTGAAATACTTAACACATCTTCATCAGATGCAGTAAAATCCTTATCTGCTTTACTAAAGTCTATAACAAGATATCT
>USSP01000164.1 GCA_900557385.1 uncultured Lachnospiraceae bacterium | reverse complement strand
GGGCAGCTGCAGGATTTAGCTGGTGGGTGGCCGGCATTCCCTACGATATCCTTCACTGCATTTCCAATTTTGTACTGTGTATGATTCTATTCAAGCCCTTGCGCAAAGTATTGAAAAAAATTAGTCAATAACTACCTTGACAAAAGATACCCCCAGGAGGTATATATGATATATACCCCTTGGGGGTATTTGAATTATATCTATTTTTCCTATCATAAATGTTCAAAGCGAAAAGGAGAAAATAAGACATGGCATGTCATTGCAGTGAGCAAAAAGAAAACGAGCAGCCTAAGCACCGAATCCGGGAGCAACAGGAAAAAAAGGCACTGATTAATCGCCTGAGCCGTATAGAAGGGCAGGTACGCGGGGTAAAATCTATGATAGAGGAAGAACGTTACTGCGTGGATATCCTTACCCAGGCAGCGGCTGTGCAGGCTGCCTTTAACGGTCTTACCAAAGAGATTCTTGCCTCCCATATCAAAGGCTGTGTAGTAAAGGACATCCAGGAGGGAAACGAAGAAGCTGTGGATGAATTATGTGAGCTTCTGAAGAAATTAATGCGATAAAGGAGAGGAGAGCAATGCATAAAAAAGAGACCTATGATGTGACCGGCATGAGCTGTTCTGCCTGCTCTTCCCATGTGGAAAAGGCAGTAAGCAAGCTGGAAGGAATAGACAAAGTTACCGTCAATCTGCTTACCAACAGTATGCAGGTAGAATATGACGAAAACCAGTTAAACAGTACCGCTATTGAACAGGCTGTGGAAAAAGCGGGGTATGGCGCCAGTCTGCGGCAGGAAACAGGCAACAGCGGACAACCCACCCAGCAGACCGGGAAACCGGATAGTCCTGCGGATTTACAGAAAAAAGAACAGGCACAGATGAAAAATCGACTGATCTGGTCAATCATTCTGCTGATTCCCTTAATGTATGTTTCCATGGGACACATGATTTATAACTGGCTGGGTGTGGGAATGCCCCCTCTGACCATGAAATATCTTCATGGTTCCCAGAATGCCTTGACCTATTCTTTCACCCAGTTTTTACTGGTGTTACCGATTTTAATTATTAACAAAAAGTTTTTCATCAACGGATTTAAAACCTTGGCACACCGGAGTCCCAATATGGATTCCCTGGTTGCCATCGGAGCCGGTGCCTCTGTGGTTTACGGGATCTATGCCATTTATCGGATCGGCTACGGTCTGGGATACGGGCAGACAGATGTGGTGACCCAGTACAGCCACGACTTGTATTTTGAATCTGCCGGCATGATTCTCACCTTGATTACCGTAGGCAAATACCTGGAGTCCAAATCCAAAGGACGAACCAGCGAAGCCATCACCAAGCTGTTAAATCTGGCTCCCAAAAAGGTGCATGTGCTACGGAATGACACCGAAGTGGAAATCCCCGCCGAGGAAGTGGTTTCCGGCGATATTCTGGTACTTCGCCCCGGTGAGGCTGCGGCAGTGGACGGTGTCATTGTAGAAGGACACAGTGCCTTTGATGAATCCGCTATCACCGGAGAAAGCATCCCGATAGAAAAGAAGGAAGGAGACACTGTCGTTTCCGCCTCCTTAAATAAATCCGGTCTGATTCACATGCGTGCCACCAAGGTTGGGCAGGACACTACTTTGTCTCAGATTATCCGTCTGGTGGAAGAAGCGTCGGCTTCCAAAGCACCTATTGCGAAGATGGCGGATAAGATTGCAGGTGTCTTTGTACCGGTAGTGATCTGTATCGCCCTTGCAACCTTCCTGATCTGGCTGCTTACCGGAGCGACTTTCGAGTTTGCCATGTCCTGTGGCATTGCCGTACTGGTCATTTCCTGTCCTTGTGCCCTGGGTCTTGCCACACCGGTGGCAATCATGGTAGGAACCGGAAAAGGTGCCGAGAACGGTATTCTGATCAAATCCGGCGAGGCACTGGAGATGGCACATCTGGTAGATACCGTCGTTCTGGACAAAACAGGAACCATCACGGAAGGAAAACCCCGTGTCACCGATGTATATGCTTGCGAAGGCATAGAGCCCAAACAGTTACTTGCCCTCGCGGGTTCTCTGGAAAAGGGAAGTGAACATCCTCTGGCCCAGGCAATTCTGGAACAATGTGAAGAGGATGGACTCACCTGCGCACCGGTACAAGACTTTGAAGCAGTATTTGGCCATGGCATCAAAGGAACAGTGAAGGGTATAGCGTATTTTGCCGGAAATGAGACAATGGTACAGAGCCTGGGACTATCTCTTCCCAAAGTAGTTTCTGAAAAATTACAGGAATTTGCCACCCAGGGCAAAACACCACTGATTTTTGGAAGAGCAGAAGCAAGGCTGACATCCGATGAAAAAACCGGCATCCTTGGCATTATCGCCGTGGCGGATGTAATCAAGGAATCTTCCCCGGAAGCAATTCGGAAACTGAAAGATTACCATATTCATGTAGTGATGCTTACCGGCGATCACGAACAGACGGCAAAGGCCATTCAGAAGCAGGTAGGTGTAGACGAAGTCATTGCCCAGGTACTTCCCAACCAGAAGGAAGAAAAAATCGCCCAGCTGCAAAGTGCCGGTCACAAGGTGGCAATGGTGGGAGATGGCATTAACGATGCGCCTGCGCTGGCAAGAGCCGATGTGGGAATTGCTATTGGTGCCGGTACGGATGTAGCCCTGGAAAGCGCAGATGTGGTACTGATGCGCAGTGACCTCATGGATGTGGCAGGCGTCATTCATTTAAGCCATAAAGTGATTCGTAATATAAAAGAAAACCTTTTCTGGGCATTCTTTTATAACAGTATCGGAATTCCCCTGGCGGCGGGTGTCCTTTACCCCATGTTCCAGTTAAAATTAAATCCCATGTTCGGGGCAGCAGCCATGAGTCTCAGCAGTGTGTGTGTGGTCAGCAATGCACTGCGTTTAAAACGAGTGAAGCTCCGTCAGGAGAAGAGCAGCCAGTCAAAACCAAATGAAAAGAACCTTCCTGTAAAACCACAGGAAACAACAATGCAACAAACCCAAAAGGAAAGTGAGGAAACAACAATGAAAAAGACAATTCATGTAGAAGGTATGATGTGTATGCACTGCGTAGGACATGTGGAGAAAGCACTCCGTGCAGTTCCCGGTGTCAAAGGTGTCACCGTAAGCCTGGATGACAAGAAAGCCATCGTAGATGTGGATGAATCAGTAAGCAATGACGCCTTAACTGCAGCCATTAAAGATGCCGGATACGAGGTTACCGGAATCGAATAATTGATATGAGAAAAGAAAATCCCGGTACATCTTTGGAAGGTGTACCGGAATCAAAATTATCAGAATCAGTCTTTTCCTTTATAACGGGTGAGGTAATCCTTGGTTTCTGCAGCAACCACACCACTTAATGCCACCAGGGCAATCAGGTTGGGAATTGCCATCAGTCCGTTGAAGATATCAGCAATGGTCCATACCGCAGCAACGGTCATGTAAGGTCCGATAAAGATAGCCAGGATGTAAATCCAGCGATATACCTTCACTACCTTTTTCTTACCGCCGGTAAGGTACTCCAGACAACGTTCTGAGTAATAGTCCCATCCGAGAATGGTAGTAAAAGCGAAGAATACCAGACAAACCATCAAGATGAAAGCACAAACCTGATTGGGGAAGGGCAGGCCTAATTCAAAAGCCTTTGTAGTAACAGCAACACCCTCTAAGCCCATATCCCAGGCTCCGGTGATGACGATAGCCAGACCGGTCATGGTACAAATAATGATGGTATCGATAAAAGTTCCGGTCATGGAAATCAGACCCTGACGAACCGGCTCATGGGTATGTGCAGCTGCTGCTGCGATAGGAGCACTACCAAGACCGGCTTCATTGGAGAAAATACCACGGGCGATACCTTTCTGCATGGCTACGATCATAGCACCGATTGCACCACCGGCTGCAGCCTTGAGACCAAATGCACTTTGGACAATGAGAACTAAAGCGGCAGGAACTTTGGTAATATTAAAGAGAATAATCAAAATACCAATAATGACATACAAAACTGCCATGAAGGGAACGATTAACTCAGCAACCTTGGAAATTCGTTTCAGGCCACCGATGATAACCAGTGCCACACAGACGGTGAGAATCACGCCGGCGATAACAACGGTCCAGGAGTAGGTACGTCCGAACAGATTGACCGTCCATGCATTATTGGGGTCAAAGAAGTTGTTGACAGCAGAGGAGATACCATTGACCTGGGTAAAGGTACCGATACCCAGAAGACCTACACCTACGCCAAAGAAGGCGAAAATTTTGGCAAGCCATTTCCACTGTCTGCCCATACCGGTTTCTATATAATAGAAGGGACCTCCTACGATATGTCCATCGGCATCCACTTTACGGTATTTCACCGCCAGCAGACACTCGGCATATTTGGTAGCTGTGCCCAGTAAAGCGGCAAGCCACATCCAGAACAGGGCACCGGGTCCACCGGCTACAAGAGCGGTAGCAACACCTACAATATTACCGGTTCCGATGGTAGCGGAAAGTGAGGTACAGAGAGCACCGAAACTGCTGACTTCTCCGTGTTCGCCACTTCTTTCATTTTTAATAATGTAACGGAATGCGCGTCCCAGATTGGTGAACTGTACACCTTTTAAACGCACGGTGAGGAAAATACCGACGGCCAGAATGAGGATAATGAGTGGAAGACCCCATACAAAGTCATCAATCTTCCCTAAGATAGAGTTGAATGATTCGAACATGTTACATGTTCCTCCTTTGGTTTCGTGTCTCCGAAGATAAGAACATGCGAT
>USSP01000163.1 GCA_900557385.1 uncultured Lachnospiraceae bacterium | reverse complement strand
AGTATGCCTGCGGAATTTCCGGGCAATCTGCCGAAAAATCTGACAACGCACCTTACACACAAGCTTTGTGCGGTGTTGCCTTAAGCCAAATACTGAATGAAGCTGAATTTTGATGAACTGGAAAACGGCATGCTCTCAGAGTGTGCTGTTTTTTGTGAGGAGGAAGAAAAAATGGAATCGATGCTTTCTTTTGACTGGAGCAGTGTTTCTGTAAATTCCGGCGAAGTGATCGCTCTGATGCGGAAACACCGGAATGACAAACTGGACGTGCTGTTCCACTATGCGGACGGCATTTATCGTGTGGGTGTTGATCCGGAAAATGCCAGAGAACCGTTTTATATGGACGATGAAACCTATCCGTCCATGTTTGCATTTTGCAGCTCGGCATGCATTGAGGGCGGCTTTCTGCTGCCGGACTTGCAGGCACCGCTGCACATTCTGGCAGTGAATGACGGTGATCCGGCGGAGTTTTTCGCATAAAGGCAATACCGCACAAAGATTGTGCGATATTGCCTAAAGGAAACGCTGTCGCAGGGAAAAGCCAACTTCCCTGCACATGACAAAAATGAAAAATCGAAAGGAATTCACATAAAATGGCACAGAAAAAAGAACATGTACAGACACATTATCTTCCCACCGAAAGCTATCTGGCAACCAGAGCCGCTGCTCTGCACTTTCCGGCAAAGCAGTTTGCGGACATGATTAACGACCAGAACAGCGTTTATGGCATGGTCATCGATATGCCGATCAACCCCGTTACCCTGTCCACACTGGTGGTATACATCAACGGTGCGGCAAACGTTTACTTCAACAACGGCGGCTCCTACACCGGTGCTTCCCAGCGGTATCAGACCGTAGTACAGGCCGGACGGCTGCTGGTGGCAAACGCTCCGAGAATCCTCGGCGAATGCAGTCAGACTACCTCTTTCCCGCTGCCTACTTCCCAGCCTCACCACCTGTATCTGCTGACCAAGAAGGGCATTTTCGAAAAGAAAGTCCTGCCCTCTGCCATCAAGGAAGAAAGCGAAGACATGCAGGCGATCTATTTCCTCTATCAGCAGGTCATGCGGGAACTTCGTTCCGCACAGCTGAAAGATCAGGCAATGTCCCAGAAGTAAACCGGAACGGAGGTGTTTCCTGTGATTCCATACGAAAAGAAAGAACACTATACCATTGACGATCTGGCGGAGATCGTGACGCTGCTCCGGAGCAAGGACGGCTGTCCGTGGGACAAGGTGCAGACGCATGAATCCATTCGTCCGGACCTGATCGAAGAAACCTATGAAGTCATCGAAGCCATTGACCAGAACGACCCCGAAATGCTGCGGGAGGAACTGGGCGATCTGCTGCTGCAGGTGGTGTTCCACAGCCGTATTGAAACGGAACAGGGACACTTTACACTGGATGATGTCTGCACAGACATCTGCAACAAGCTGATTATCCGGCACCCTCATGTGTTCAGCACGGTGCAGGCGGACACCACCGAAGAAGTCCTGAAAAACTGGGACACCATCAAGGAAGAAACCAAGCACCAGACCACCCGCACCCAGACACTGGAAGCTGTGGCAAAGACCCTGCCGGCTCTGATGCGTGCCCAGAAAGTCTGCAAGCGTGCCCTCAAGGGCAACAACCGCTTTCTGTGCAATGAATCCGTCCTCGCCAGCGTGACTGAATGCAAGCACACGCTGGAAGAAGCCATGCACATGGAAGATGCGGAGCAGATCACGCGGGCAATGGGCGAACTGCTGTTCTGCTGTGCCGGCATGGCTCAGACACTGGGGCTTTCGGCAGAACAGGTACTCACCGACACCACCAACCAGTTCATTGACTGTTTCCGTGCCATGGAGGAAACCTGCACCGCGGAAAAGCGGGAAATGGAAACCCTCTCCCACGGCGAGTGGAACGCCCTCTGGAAGAAAACCAAACAAAATTTAGAGGAGGAAGCGACCCATGCGGCTGGATAAATATCTGAAGATCTCCCGACTCATCAAACGGCGTACCGTTGCCAACGAAGCATGCGATGCCGGAAAGATTCTCGTAAACGACAAGGTCGCCCGTGCATCGTATGATGTCAAAGCGGGTGACGTCATCGAGATCCAGATGGGACAGAAGGCTCTGAAAGTCCGTGTAGAACAGGTGGCTGAAGTCGTCCGCAAGGAGGACGCTGCCGGTCTTTACGCCGTGGTTTCAGAGTGAGCAGAAGCAACATTACAAAAAACGAGATCGGAAAGCGGACGGCATAGGCTGTCCGCTTTTTTGGTCACTGTTTTCATAAACAGACCACAAATTTTCGGAAAATTTGTTTCCGCTTTTGACTTTTTATTTTTCCGCAAAAGGCACCGCTGTGACAGCAGATAGTGCAAAATGTTCATTTTATGCAAACAAGTGTCTGCCTTCTGCAATCACATTTTTTCTTATACATCTATAAAAAAACAAGGCATTTCGACGTTTTTTTCCCCGCAGGCATATTTGGGCAAGTTGCTGTTCATTCAACCTAGAAATTTGCATAAAACGCACGAAGTTTTCACGGGAATCTTGGTACAATAGTACATTGACAATTTGCAACAGAAAATGCTATAATTTGAGTATAGATATTTCCGCACAAAACGGCGATGATTTTTTGTGCGGCATCGTCTGCAATTTGTGTATAAAGGGGAACATCACAGATTGACATGGAGTGTGCATGCATAAACACGTACACACAACAACGAAATCTATGAGAAAAAATGGAGGGAGTATTTATGGAAAATCTAGGTTATCTTCTGGAAGATGATGATATATCGCCTGCGGTGAAACGTCGCAGCAGAACCCAGACCGCAGCATCTGCACAGCTGGAAAACGTTTCGAAGAAGTATCTGTTTGTCAAGCGTCTGGCAGACGTGGTACTGTCATTTCTGGCAGTGATCGTGTTGAGTGTGCCCATGCTGCTGATCGCACTGGCAGTCTTTTTGCAGGACTTCCACAATCCGATTTTCAAGCGGGTGACCAAGGACGGTCGCTTTTTCACCATGTACAAGTTCCGCACCATGTGCGTGAATGCCGAACAAAAGCTGGAGGAGCTTCGGGCTCAGAATGAAGCAGACGGTCCGGTCTTTAAGATGAAGAAGGATCCCCGTGTCACACCGATCGGCAGATTTCTGCGGAAAACCAGTCTGGACGAGCTGCCGGAGCTGTGGAATATTTTCAAAGGGGATATGAGTCTCATCGGTCCCAGACCCCTGCTGGTCAGTTATCTCCCCTGGTATACGGAACGGGAGAAGCTGCGTCATACCGTACGCCCCGGTCTCACCGGCCTGGCACAGGTCAGCGGCAGAAATTATATTGCCTGGGATAATCGGTTGGAAAAGGATGTGGAATATGTGGAGCACCTTTCCTTTGCCATGGATGTGAAGGTGTTTTTTAAGACCATTCAGGTCCTTTTTGCGGAGGACGATGTGGCGGTGGACACCGATGTGATTGAAGGAAATCTGGCAGAAATCCGGGCAGCAGCCAGGATGGAAAAATAAAGGGAAAAAGGATAGCGATTCAGATGGCAAAAATAAAGGTATACAACCTGGAACAGGCAGAAGAATGGAAAAAAATACTGACCCGATTCCCAAGAGCAGACATCTATTACTCGCCGGAATACACCATGGGCTTCGCAAAGAATGGAGACGGAGAACCCCTTCTTCTCCACTACAGTAGTGAAAATCTACAGGCAGTGAATGTAGTCATGAAGCGCCCTGTACCACTGCCGGAACAGGTAAAGCAGGAGGATGAAGACCTCAGGGGGTACGTGGATTATGTAACTCCTTACGGTTATGGTGGTTTTCTTCTGGAGGGTGATCAGTCCGAGACCGAACTACAGCAGCTGCAGAAGGTTTATGCAGACTTCTGCAGAGATCATAAGGTTGTGGCAGAATTTGTACGCTTTCATCCCGTATTAAACAATGCCCATGCTGTGGAAACATTGTACGATGTTATTGATCTGGGAAATACCATTTGCATGGATCTCGCTTCACCGGAAATCATCTGGCAGAACCTCAGCAGCAAAAACCGGAATATGATCCGCAAGGCACAGAAAAGCGGTGTACAGGTTTACTGGGGAAGAGAACCGGCTCTGTTTACAGAGTTTGAGGACATCTACAAGGAAACCATGGATAAGGTGGGTGCCCAGGATTATTATTATTTTAAAAAGGAATTCTATGACAGTATCCTGTATGACATGAAACAGCATGCCATGATCTTCTACGCCCAACTGGATGGACAGACCATTGCAGCATCCATTATCCTCTATGACGGAAATGCCCTGCAATACCATTTGTCTGCCTCCAGAAAGGCATACCAGTCCTATGCCCCTACCAACCTGATTCTCTATGAGGCAGCCTGCTGGGGGAGCATGTTAGGAGCGAAAACCTTCCATTTAGGTGGAGGCTTGGGTTCCTCCCATGACGATCTTTATCATTTTAAGAAGCAATTTAACCGCAATGCAGACTGTACATTTTCCATCGGACGCGTTAAGATGAATGAGACTGTGTATGACCGCCTTTGGGAATTAAATAATCAGAAGAAAGAGACAGGGTATTTCCCTGCATATCGAGCGTGAAAAAAATATTAATTGTTGCCAATTTTGATGTGGGCTTATACAATTTCAGAAGAGAACTGTTAGAGGAACTGCTGAAGACCTATCAGGTGCATATCGCACTGCCGGATGGGGAGTTTGTACCGAAACTGCGGCAGATGGGCTGTATCTTCCATGAAACGAAGCTGGAGCGGCGGGGGGGGGGGGTTT
>USSP01000162.1 GCA_900557385.1 uncultured Lachnospiraceae bacterium | reverse complement strand
CAAAGATCATCATCGCCCAGCGTGTCTCCTCCGTGCAGGATGCGGACCGCATTCTCGTCATGGACGGCGGACGGATCGTGGAGTCCGGTACGCATGAAGAACTTCTCGCTTTAAACGGAATTTACCGGGAAGTCAATGATTCCCAGACAAAGAGCAAGGAGGCAGAGTGATATGGAAAAACAGAACAATAGGAAAAAAGGCACTTTCGGCCGCCTGCTCCGCTATATCTTCCAGAATTACAGGATCCACCTGATCGTGGTCATCTGCTGCATCATCGTCAGCGCGGCGGCTTCCGTTGTCCAGACGGTATTTTTACAGCGACTGATCGATACCTGCATCCTTCCGGGCCTAAAATCGGGCATGGAAAGTGTGAAACAGCCGTTCATGCAGACGATCCTCTCCATGCTCACGATCTACGCGTTCGGTGTTGCAGCGGCGTTCACCTACACGCACCTCATGGCGATCGTGACCCAGGGAACGTTAAAGCATCTGCGTGTGGACATGTTCGATAAGATGCAGTCCCTGCCGATCAAATATTTTGATACCCATTCCCATGGAGACATCATGTCCATTTACACCAATGATATTGATACCCTGCGCCAGATGATCAGCCAGAGTATTCCCCAGATCATTAATTCTGTGGTGACCATTGTCAGTGTATTGGTGAGCATGATCATTTTAAATATTCCGCTGACCATCCTGACGCTTCTTATGGTAGGCGTGATGATGGTGGTTACTACCAAGATTGCGGGACAGAGTTCCAAATATTTTATCGCACAGCAGAGAGATATTGGTAAGGTAAACGGCTATATTGAGGAAATGATGGACGGTCAGAAAGTAGTTAAGGTATTCTGCCATGAGGAACAGGCTATGAATGACTTTAAGAAGTTAAATGACCAGCTATTTGACAGTGCCTATAATGCCAATAAGTTCGCCAATATTTTGATGCCTGCCAATGCACAGATCGGAAATATCAGTTATGTGCTTTGTGCTATTGTGGGCGGTATCCTTGCCTTGGGTGGTGTTGGCGGATTTACCCTGGGTGGTCTGGCAAGCTTCCTGACTTTTAATAAATCCTTTAATATGCCGATTAACCAGGTGAGCCAGCAGTTAAATTCCATCATTATGGCACTTGCCGGAGCGGATCGTATTTTCAAATTACTGGATGAAACTCCGGAAACCGATGAGGGTTATGTTACGTTGGTCAATGCAAAACGAGAAGGCGATAAGTTGGTAGAAGTGCCGGAGCGGACCGGACTTTGGGCTTGGAAGCATTATCACAAAGCAGAGAACACCACCACCTATACCGAACTTACCGGCGATGTAGTCTTTGACGATGTGGATTTCGGTTATACGGATGAAAAGATCGTGCTTCATAACATTGTGTTACATGCTACACCGGGACAAAAGATTGCCTTTGTAGGATCGACCGGAGCAGGAAAAACTACCATTACTAATCTGATCAACCGTTTCTATGATATTCAGGATGGTAAGATTCGCTACGATGGCATCAATGTAAATAAGATCTGTAAATCCGACCTTCGTCGTTCTTTAGGCATTGTATTGCAGGATACGCACCTGTTTACCAATACTGTCATGGAAAATATCCGTTATGGACGACTGGATGCAACCGACGAGGAGGTTATTGCTGCTGCCAGACGAACCAATGCGGATCACTTTATCCGTCAGCTGCCGGATGGGTACCAGACCGTCCTTACCGGGGATGGTGCGAACCTAAGCCAGGGTCAGCGACAGCTCCTTTCCATTGCCAGAGCGGCGGTAGCAGATCCGCCGGTACTGATTCTGGATGAGGCAACCAGTTCCATTGATACCCGTACCGAAAAAATCGTACAGGATGGCATGGATAAGCTGATGCATGGACGTACTACCTTTGTCATCGCCCATCGTCTTTCCACTGTCAAAAACAGTGATTGCATCATTGTTCTGGAACAGGGACGAATTATTGAGCAGGGCACCCATGAGGAGCTGATTGCGGCAAAGGGCAGATACTATCAGCTGTATACCGGAAATTCTATTTCTGCTTAAGACAGATCTTTATAGGAGAGTTGGACTATGAGATATGCTGCGTTCTTAAAAAAAGGTGATACCATTGGCTTTGTGGCTCCATCCTTTGGAGCCAACATTGAGCCTTATCATTCTGCTTTTGACAGGGCATTGGAAAATTTAACCCAAAGGGGATATTCCTATGTCCTGGGACCGAACTGCTATGCAGGAGAGGGAATCGGTATCAGTAATACGCCGCAAAAGTGTGGGGAAGAGTTGGAAACGGCTTACTGTGATAAGGAGAGCCGGGTACTGATTTCCTGTGGAGGCGGAGAAGAAATGTGTGAGATCCTGGATTATGTGGATTTTGATAAAATCCGCAAGGCAGATCCCAAGTGGTATCTGGGCTATTCCGATAACACTAATTTTACATTTCTTCTTACAACCCTGTGTGATACCGCTTCCATTTATGGACCCTGTGCCGGAGCCTTCGGCATGGAACCCTGGGATGAAGCAGTGGAGGACGCTTTTTCCTTACTGCATGGAAAAAAGCTGGTAAATAAAGGCTACCCCCTTTGGGAAAAGGAGGATTGGCCGGAGGAGATACAGACTCCCTATTCCCCTTATCACCTTACGGAAGAAAGAGTACTTCATGGCTACGCCCCGATGAATGGCATCCTCACAGAAACCACGGAGCCTATTCATATGGAAGGCAGATTGCTCGGTGGCTGTCTGGATTGTCTGGTAAACCTGGTAGGAACCGGTTATGACAATGTGGCGGCATTTGTGGAGAAATATAAGGAAGATGGTATTATCTGGTTCCTGGAAAGCTGTGACCTGAATGTTTTTTCCATTCGCCGCGCTATGTGGCATTTAGAGCATGCAGGATGGTTTCGGTATACGAAGGGATTTCTCATCGGACGTCCCATGCATTTTAACGAACCCATGATGGGCTTAGATCAGTACCATGCCGTTACCGACATCATTGCCCATCATCACGTTCCGGTTATTATGGATATTGATTTAGGACATCTGCCACCGCAGATCCCTATCCTTTGCGGCAGTATGGGAACCGTTGACCTGAATGGTCAAGATTTTACGCTCCGTATGGAACTGAAGTAAGAAACCGTCTATGCCAGATGCATGTGTTTCTTCATCAGATGTTCCACTCCCTGAATCAGGCGATAGAGTCCGAAGGCAATCAGACATAGAATCAAAATGGAACTGATTACCATGTGCAGCTTAAACACCTGGCTGCCGTAAATAATCAGATAGCCAAGGCCTCTTCGGGCAGCAAGGAATTCACCGATAATGACACCTACCAAGGATAGTCCGATATTAACCTTCATTGTACTCAAAAGCAGGGGAACGGAGCTGGGCAATACTACCAGGCAGAATATATCCGTCCTGGAGCCCCCAAGTGTGTAGATCAGATTTTGTTTTTCTTCGGATGCCTGACGAAAACCGGAATAGATGCTGATAATTGCTCCGAAGACTGCCACAGAGATTCCGGCCACAATAATGGTGTCCATACCGGTTCCCAGCCAGACGATAAAAAGGGGAGCCAGTGCCGATTTAGGCAGGGAATTTAAAATTACCAGATAAGGCTCACATACTTCGGAAAAGCTTCTGGAAAACCACAGAAGACAGGCAATGACCATGCTGAGCAATGTTACAAGGGAAAAGCTGAGCAGCGTTTCTATTACGGTGATTCCGATATGTGTGGCAAGGTCATTTTGCAGCCATAAGTCGATGCAGGTACGAACAACAAGCGTTGGAGAACTGAAAAAGAAAGAATCCAGAACGCCCAGCCGGACACTTCCTTCCCAAAGAGCAAGAAAAACCAGGAAAACCAGAATCCGCAGGATACCGATGGTACGATGATGCCGTCGGTGTCCACGGATATAAAGATCCTGTTTCGTCAAAGTATTAGCAGCGTGTTCCATGATTCAACTCCTTCCATAATTTGTCAAAATAAGCGCCGTATTCCGGTGCCTGTCGTGCAGCCAGCGGACCGGCTTCCTTAACTGTAAGCTGAACTGGAATATCATCCAGAATGGATGCCGGCCGTTTCGTCAGAACCAGAATACGATCTGCAAGGGAGATTGCTTCCGACAGATCGTGGGTAATCAGAATCGCTGTTTTTCCTGCCTGACGGATCTTATCACAGATGTCTCCGGAAACCTGGAGCCTGGTCTGGTAATCCAGTGCACTAAAAGGCTCATCTAACAGCAGCAAATCCGGTTTTAATGCCATGGTACGAATTAGTGCAGCCCGCTGCTTCATTCCTCCGGATAATTCCGAAGGGTATTTTTCCCGAAACATTTCCAAATCATATTCTTTTAATAAGGAATCAATGTATGCCAGATTTTCCGGTGTTCTGCAGTGATTGATTTCTAATCCCAGACAGACATTCCGATAGATTGTACGCCATTCCAACAGATGGTCATGCTGGAGCATATAGCCGATTCTTGAATTTCCTTTTTCAATACTGCCTTCCTCAGGCTTTAATAATCCCGCAATTAGTGATAATAAGGTAGATTTTCCGCAGCCACTGGGACCCACAATGGCAACGAAATCACCCTGTCTGACAGAAAAAGTGATATGGGACAGTGCGGGCGTCTCCCCTTTCAGGCTATGATAGGAATAGGACAGATTCCTGATATTCAGAACCGTTGTATGCATAGGAAATCACCTCTTTGCCGGGATAGACTGGCGAATTTTTTTAATCTAAGGTATTCTATGTCGAAAACCGCATTTCGGTGCCTTGTTCAGAGCGT
>USSP01000161.1 GCA_900557385.1 uncultured Lachnospiraceae bacterium | reverse complement strand
TCGCGGGGCGGCCCCGAGCTGATCCGCCGCAAGCTGGGCAAGGACGCCTACGCCATGACCATCACCCTGCTGACCGACTCCCAGGGCAAGAAGATGGGCAAGACCGCCGGCAATGCCGTCTGGCTTGACCCCAACAAGACCAGCCCCTTCGAGTTCTACCAGTACTGGCGCAATGTCGGCGATGCCGATGTCATGAAGTGCATCCGGATGCTGACCTTCCTGCCGCTGGAGCAGATCGACGAGATGGCTACCTGGAAGGATCAGCGCCTGAACGAGGCAAAGGAGATCCTGGCCTACGAGCTGACCAGCATGGTTCACGGCAAGGAAGAGGCCGACAAGGCCCAGAACGCCGAGACCACGGCCACCACGGTGCAGATGGTGTCGGTGCTGTTCTCGGTGGCCATTGCGGTGCTGCTCACCAGCGCCCGCAGCATCTGGCAGCTGCCGGTGACCTATGTGCTGATGTATCAGCAGATGATAGTTGGTCCCATTATCCGCTACATAGACATCCGGGAAGAGCTAAAAGACCGGAACCGCTCTATGAAACTGGCAGCGCTGTCAGAGGGAACCCGCCTGTTTGTTTATGGACTGGCGAAAAAGGTCATTCTGGCAGACTCTTTGGGGCTTCTCTGGAACCAGATAACAGGAGCAGAGGGCATCGGCCTTTACAAGGCATCCTCGGCACTGGTATGGCTGGGTGTTGTGGCATTTTCGCTCCAGCTTTATCTGGATTTTTCCGGCTACTCGGAGATGAGTAACGGTTTGTCTGCCCTGATGGGCTTCCACTGCAAGGCCAATTTCCGGTATCCTTACCGGGCAGCCAGTGTGACGGACTTTTGGCGGCGATGGCATATCACCTTGTCGGAATGGTTCCGGGACTATGTCTACATACCTTTAGGAGGAAACCGCAAGGGAGCACTACGCCAGATTTTCAATATGCTGGTGGTATGGCTGTTAACCGGAATCTGGCATGGCTCCACCATCAATTTTATAGTATGGGGACTCTACTATTTTCTTTTTCTTATTCTGGAAAAATATGTGCTGGAAAGTTTTCTGCAAAGACACAAATGGTTTGCCCATCTTTATACCTTATGGGTCGCGGTCGTGGGTTGGGGAATCTTTGCAGCGGATGGCACGCAGATTTCTCTTTTATCACTTCTGGGAAAATTATTCGGATGTTCTTCCGGCGTATCAGCAGGATATTTTCTGCGGTGCTATGGCGTGATCTTACTTCTTTCCATGGCAGTGGCCGGTGGCGGATTTAAATACTTCCGACAGCAACTCGAAAAGAGAAGAGGAATAGAAACACTGTGGCTTATAGTCATCTTTATCATTAGTCTGGCATACATCGTAGGAAGTACCGGACGGGCTGCCTTATATGCAGGATTTTAGGAGGGAAAAGATTGAAACAGAAACAATGGACGATGGTTTCTACGATTTGCATAGTTCTGCTGTTGGCGGTATTAGGCATTACCAGTTTGGCTTTTCCGAAGGAAAGCATGCTCACCATAGAGAACCGTAAAGCAGCTACATTTCCTTCTTTTTCCTGGGACGACTGGATTTCCGGGGAGTATCAGGAGAAAATTCAAACTTATGTAAACGATCATATAGCATTTCGCCAGAAATGGATTACCTTCCAGTGTTTTATGGATGAACTGGTATTCCGGAAAACCGAGGAAAATGGTATCCTGCTGGGAAAAGAAAGTCAGATGTTTACGGAGCAGTTTGACACGGAACAGGGGCAGGCACAGTATATCACGAATGTGGAAGCACTGGCAGCCTTCGCCCGGAATGCAGAAGTGCCGGTGTCGGTGATGTTGGTTCCCTCGCCTGCGACGATTCTGACAGAACAGCTTCCCTGGGATGCTCCTGTGGCATCTGAAGCTGCTTTGTATAAGGAATTACAAGAAAATCTGCAGCCTTACAGTACGATTCTGGATGTACGGGATACATTGGATGCCCACAAGGAAGAATATCTCTACTATCGCACGGATCACCACTGGACGACACAGGGAGCTTATTATGCTTATTTGGACTTTTGCAGGACATACGGACTTGAAGCAGTAGAACCGGATTTTAACCTGGCGGTGCGGGTAGAGGACTTTTATGGAACCCATTATTCCAAAACCCGGTACGTTTTGACAAAATCAGATACAATTTCTTATTTCCCTATGGACAATAACATGGTAATCTATAAAGTGATCGGTGATGCGGAATTTGAAGCCCAGCCCCCACAGGGTATCATGAATGAGGAAAAGCTGGGAGAGTATGACAAATATGCTGCATTTCTGGACGGAAATAACGGATATTCGGTGATAGAAGGCTCCGGACAGGGAAAAATCCTGGTAGTAAAGGACAGTTATGCCAATTGTTTTGTCCCTTTTTTACTGGAACACTACGAGCAGGTTGGTGTGGTGGATTACCGGAACTATTCCTATGGATTAGCGCATTTAGTGGAAAAGGAAGGATATGAGGAAGTGTTTTTTCTCTATTCCCTGCAGGGCTTTGCCAAGGATGGAAGAGTAGTATATATCAACCGCCCTTAATGTCGGAAATCACAGAGAAAACCGTGTAAAAGGCAAGGTATACTATGAAAATCAAATGTAGAGAGTGTGGAGCTCTGATTGACGAACAGGTGGAACGCTGTCCCTACTGCGGTGCCATCAACGAAACCGGAGCGGAAGAAAAGTACATGCAGGACATGGATGCACTGCGGGATAACCTGGAGGACTTAGGGGATATTCCTAAGGAGGAAATTACCCAGGAAGTCCAAAAGCATCTGAAATTTACCGGAAAAACCGTGGTACTCACCCTGGTGGCGGTTGCGATTGTGGCAGTGGTTCTGCTTTTGTACAACAAACGTTGGGACATTTATATGCGCATTTATGAAGTAACCCAGCATACCAGAAGCGCAGATGCCAGGGAACAGCTTCTCTGGGAAAATGAAAATTATCCACAACTGGATGCGTGGTATGAGGAAGGAAACTACGATGCCCTTCTGGACTTTTATCGGGAGAATTCCTATGTGGATTCCGGGATCCAGTACAATCTGAGCAGCTGGAGCCATTATAGCCTGTTGACCTACTATGATGAGTATCGGGAATGCATGGATTTCAGGGAACGTCTGACAGCGGGAGAGCTTCCTTATTTCTTTGAATATCAATCACCTTTTTACGAAGGATTGGATTTGATTTATTCCAGAAATGCAAAATACCGTAATGATGCTGTGGATGAGCAGGATGAAGCAGCTATTCAGAAGTGGCGGGATGAAGCTGCGGATTTTATTAAGGAAGTCTACGGCATCGACGACGAGGAAATCCGGAAACTGATTCAGGAAGCGGATACCGGAGACGGTTATCTGAAGTATGAAGGACTTTATGATTATGTTGACGACATAAAAGACCGGCTGCCCCATGCAAACTGATTTGAAAGGATAAGGAGAGAAAACAGTGAAATGTGATTATTGCGGTTCCAATCTGACGATTGACGATAAGGTATGTCCCTATTGCCATCAGCCCAATAAACATTATGTGAAGCACAGACAGGATATGTTTCACTATGAAACGGATTACCAGAATACCAAGAGCGAGGTCTATGAGAAGGCTGGAAAGATCAGCCGGAGAGCTGCCCGGATTTCGGTGCTGGCAGTGATGGTCATGCTGGTTCTGGGCGCCGTGCTGGTCAATGCTTTTGCGTGGGATATTCAAAGGGAATTAAAGGCACAGAAGGCGAAAAAGCATTTGTCTGAGCACCAGGCACAGCTGGATATTTATGCGGAGGAAGAGGACTGGATTCATTATTATAATTATATGAATGACCGGGATCTGACCTTTTATACTTTAGGCGAGGGTGAGTTTGAACATTATCAGCAATTTTCCCGTCTGGCGAACTGCTATAGTGAAATTTTTGACATGTGTTCCCGACTGGTGGAATATGGGGATACCGATGATGATTACTATTACCCGGACAAGTGTCTGGAAAATATTTCCGGCCAACTGGAAACCATGTATCGTTATGTGCAGGAAGACTACTACTATTATGAAATGTATCAGCACCACACCGAATGGTGTGAAAAGCTGATTTCCCAGGCAGAGGCATTGGTACAGACCTATGTAGGCGTGGACGAGGAGGTCTTTTCCAGTCAGTCTATCCGCAAGATGTCCAATACGAAAATTCTTGTTTTGCTGGAAAGGAGTTATGAGAAAAATGAGTGATAAATTATTCCGTGGTATTACCATCGCGTTGACAGCACTGACCGTGATTCTCCTGCTCCGGGCAGGCAGAGAGATTTTCGAGGATAACAGTTCGTATACATTTGATGAGAGCAGTCTGGTTTATGCAATCAAGGACGGGCGCTATACAGATCTGATTCGATATTGTGATAAAAACCGGACGGAAAAGGTAAAAGTGACCGAGGAAATAGCAGAATGTTATGCCGTGGCGGATTATTATCAGGCAACCCTGCTGTACTACACCTATCTGGAACGCGGAGAAGTCCAGAGACAGAGTGAAGCGCAGGAAGTCCGGAAGGATGCTGCATCCAGGATGGGAGCGTTAAGCGATTACGCCGGAGAAATCGATACTCTGTTTGAAAATTATATGGCAGAGCATTGACAGAAGCTGTTTTTTCCGTTAACATAAATCCAGTCGTGTATGACACGGCTGGATTTTTTGCGTACCTTGAAAACTGAATTGTCATATCTTTGAAACTACACCGTATGTTTTCTTATCTAGCGCCAGTCCCTGCGTCAGGCAGGGTGACGAGGAAAAGGGTTATCGAAAATTCGGCGGA
>USSP01000160.1 GCA_900557385.1 uncultured Lachnospiraceae bacterium | reverse complement strand
AATCATATCCGGGATATGCTCAATCATGCAGAGATCCTTGGAATTATAAATATACGTTCCTCTTTCGTTTTCCTCAATTGGCATATATTCGCCCGGTCTGGTTTCCTCCACCAGATGATATTTCCAGCGACAGGGATGCGCACACGCCCCCTTATTCGCATCTCTGCCTGCAAGATAATTGCTCAGCAGGCATCTGCCGGAATAGGAAATGCACATAGCTCCGTGGATGAAGCACTCTACCTCCAGATCCTCCGGGATACGCTCTTTGATTTCTTTGATTTCCCGCAGAGAAAGCTCTCTGGCAGCTACCACACGTTTAGCACCCTGCTTCGCCCAGAACTGATAAGTCATATAGTTGGTGTTATTCGCCTGGGTAGACACATGGATGTCGATTTCCGGACAGATTTCCCTTGCAAGAGTGAACATGCCGGGATCTGCCACGATCAGCGCATCCGGTTTCAGCGCCTTCAATTCTTCAAAATAGTGTCTCGCCCCAAGAAGGTCGTCATTATGTGCCAGAATATTGGCAGTAACATGAACCCGTACTCCATGGGCATGGGCAAAGGCAATTCCTTCCTGCATGTCTTCCATGGAGAAGTTTTTCGCTTTGGCACGGAGACCATAGGCCTCTCCGCCGATATAAACGGCATCTGCTCCAAACATAACCGCGGTTTTTAACACTTCCAGGCTGCTGGCCGGGATCAGTAATTCCGGTTTCTTTCTCATCGTTTCAACCTTTCTTTTCTTCCTACAGAAAGCTTCTCTTATACAGGGTAACTCACACCGGCAGGCTGCGTTTCGTACAGACAGCTACGCCATCCCCTACAGGCAGGATTGCTGTAGTCAGCTCCGGATGATGCTTCAGTTCATACAGATAATCCCGCATCCGGCTGTGAATGGTACGGTTACGCCGGGTCACTGCATAACGGGATTCCATGATATCCCCATCCTGCAGCACATTATCGGACACCAGCAGTCCACCGGGCTTTAACAGTCGGAGTACTTCCGGAAGGAAGCTAAGGTACTGACCCTTGGCTGCATCCATAAAGATCAGGTCATAATCTCCGGTGAGAGTAGGCAGGATTTTCTGGGCATCCCCCTCCAACAGCGTGATATCCTGCTCCTTCCCTGCCCGGGCAATATTTTCTCTGGCAATGGGAATTCGCTTTTCATAATTTTCTATGGTGGTGATATGGCACCCCTGCGGTGCATAGGTGCTCATCAACAACGCAGAAAAACCAATGGCGGCTCCCACTTCCAGAATCTGCATGGGCTGGCTTGCCGCCAGCAAAAACTTCATAAAGCTCTGCATATCTGTGCGGATAATCGGCACATTGGTCTCGATGGCTTCCTCTTCGATCTGATTTAAAAACGGCGTATTCCCTGCATCCAGGGAATTGATAAAGGTGGTCATTCTCTCATCTACGATCATAATTATTCCTCAACATTGTCTGCTTCCCCGTCTCCATCCTGCACAGGCTCTTCCACGGTTTCCTCCGCGGGTGTCGTCGGAAGCGCTTCCTCCGTTTCCTGACTCTCGTCCGTCTCTGCCTCCGCTGCCATAATCGCCAGCATTTCATCTGCTGTCATGGAAGAACTCAGGGTATAGATACCAGGTTGAATTTTACCATGGTAGTCTGAGATCAGCTCCTGCAATGTAAAGAGCTTTGCATCCCTGATCAGCCCTTTCGACTCCAACAGCTGTCCCACTTCCTTTGCACTCTTTCCGCTGGTGATAGACACTGTTACTTCCCGGCCGGTTCCCTGGGAAACCGCCGGTTCCGTAAAAAGCCGATAACCATAATCGTAGGCATTGGTTGCTCCTTTATAGATCAGTAAAATGGCTGCCACGATAATGACTACTTTTAATACGATGCTGAACACTGTTGCAAAAACCTGATTTGTTTTCAATGTTTTCCTCCATGACCCGCTGTCTATGCACTACGTTTGTTTATTGCGGTGATATAAAATCAATTGCCTCCGTGAGGCGCACCTGTACTTCCTGCATCAGACGGCACAAATCCAGTTCCGCCTGAAGAAAATCAGAGACCAGGGGAGATTCCCGAAAGCTTTCATACTCCTGGTTAAAAGCGTCTACCTTGTCCAGCATATTTTCGC
This sequence comes from uncultured Lachnospiraceae bacterium, assembly GCA_900557385.1. Taxonomy (GTDB): domain Bacteria; phylum Bacillota; class Clostridia; order Lachnospirales; family Lachnospiraceae; genus UMGS2037. The sequence continues at coordinate 2,753 of USSP01000160.1, read as the reverse complement.
TGGGTTTCACAGACTGCAGTTCAAAATTTTTTCTACGGAATTCATTGATCTGCTCCAGTAATCCCGGTTGTTTCTCAATTTTTTCCACCTGCACCCGATAGTTGCGGTAGATCTGTGAATCCCTGATACATTGCGCCAGTACTTCTATCTGGGCATCTATCTTTTCCATGTCCAAGCTCCTCCAAAGACGATGTCTCTAAACTTCCATGATAATCGGTAAAATCATGGGACGACGTTTCGTCTTTTTCCAGATATAATCACTCAAAGAATCCTTAATGGTGCCTTTGAGTTTTCCCCAGTCGGTAATGCCGCGATCCAGGCAGTTTCCCACTGCGTCATTCACTACGACACGCATGTTTTCCATCAATTCATCGGACTCTTTCACGTAGACAAAGCCACGGGATACGATATCCGGTCCGGATGCCAGAGCTCCGGTATACTGATCCAGTGCCATGACTACGATCATAATACCATCCTCGGCCAGATGCTGACGATCCCGCAGTACCACATTTCCTACATCGCCTACACCCAGGCCATCCACCAGAATCATACCATTTTGTACCTGTCCGGTCACTTCTGCATGCTCGGAATCCAGTTCCAGCACATCACCAGAGTGAATCATCAGGATATTTTCCTTCGGAATGCCCAACTGTTTCGCAATATTGGCCTGCGCCTTGCGGTGCTTGAATTCACCATGGATGGGAATCGCATATTTCGGCTGCACCAATGTATAAATCAGTTTGATTTCTTCCTGGCAGGCATGTCCGGATACATGAACATCCTGGAATATCACATCGGCACCCTTCTGTAACAGTTCGTTGATAACATTGGTAACTGCCTTCTCATTACCCGGAATGGGGTTGGAGGAGAAGATAACGGTATCCCCGGGGCCGATGGAAATTTTCTTATGCATATCCCCTGCCATACGGCTGAGGGCAGCCATGCTTTCCCCCTGGCTTCCGGTGGTAATAATGACCGTCTGCTCATCGGTGTAATTTTTCAGCTGTTCAATATCAATCAGGGTATTTTCCGGAATACTGATGCAGCCCAGGCTGGTGGCAGTCTCCACGATATTCACCATGCTGCGTCCTTCCACCACAACTTTCCGTCCGAACTTGTAGGCGGTATTGATGATCTGCTGTACGCGATCCACGTTAGATGCAAAGGTTGCAATGATCAGCCGGGTATTTTTATGCTCCTGGAACAGGGTATCAAAGGTTTTACCCACAGTACGCTCGGACTGGGTAAAGCCGGGACGCTCTGCATTGGTGGAATCACACATCAGTGCCAGAACGCCCTTCCGTCCGATCTCCGCAAATCGCTGCAGATCAATGGCATCACCGAATACAGGCGTATAATCTACCTTGAAATCACCAGTGTGTATAACGGTTCCTGCCGGGGAATAAATCGCCAGAGCTGCTGCATCCACAATACTGTGATTGGTCTTAATGAATTCCACCCGGAATTGTCCCAGATTAATGGACTGGCCAAACTTCACCACTTTCCGCTTGGTGCCACGCATCAGGTTGTGTTCTTTTAATTTATTTTCAATGATTCCCATCGTCAGCCGTGTGGCATAAATGGGCATATTTAACTGTTTCAGAATATAGGGAATCGCACCGATGTGATCCTCGTGTCCATGGGTGATCATGAGTCCCTTCACCTTGTCCATATGATCCATCAGATAGGTGATATCCGGAATGCAAAGATCAATTCCCAGCATGTCATCATCCGGGAAAGCCAGACCGCAGTCCACCACAATAATACTGTCCTCGTACTCGAAGGCAGTAATGTTCATACCAATTTGTTCCAGTCCGCCCAAGGGTATAATTTTTAACCTTGAGGCAGCACCGGTTTCTGTTTTTTTCTTCAAATAAATTACCTCTCGTTTCCTTTCAAAAATATGTATTAATTGAGTTCTATATCATCTAACAGATTCTCGAAAACAGCAGCAACTGCCTGCAGCTCGTCGTCCTCTGACACGATCTCATACAGTGCTTCTGCATCGTCTTCTGTTGAAAGATCTTTTAAAATCAGGGCTTCACCGTCGCCCTCCTGTGTATCCGTCACCAGAATATAGGTAACGCCTCCCAGTTTCGTCTGTTCCAGGACATAAAAATCTACCGGAGCATCTTCTCCCTCCGGAACAAATGTAATCTTCTCCAAATGATTTTCCAAAATAATCTCCTAATTCGTCTCTGCCTGTTTGGCCTGATTGGCACGATAATCCAGATATCCCTGCAGAATCAGGGAAGCTGCAATCTGATCCACGTAATCCTTGCGGTGCTCTCTGCGGATGCCCGCCTCCATCATCGTCCGGTCTGCTGCCACGGTGGTAAGACGCTCGTCCCACATGGTGACCGGCAATCCGGTACGCCGCTCCAGCTTTGCGGAGTCAAAATGCCGCCGATCTTAGGCATTGCCATCCCCATAGCAATAAATAACGTTACCCAGCCAATATCAATACCATGCAGCGTATCAGTCATCCAAAGGATAATAGCCAGTGTTACCCAAACGGCAGTACGTAGTTCTTTGCCGCTCATCGATCCCATAGCTTCCAGCTTCTCTAAAATTTCGGCTTTATTGACCCTGACCTCTTTGGTGGGCTTGAACATAAACAGAATCATAACCATTGTAATGATACTGGTAACGATCATTGGCAGACCCATAACTTCGAACCATTTGAGCCAGCCTACCGGTTCCGGGTCACAGCTGGCAGCCGCCAGCGGATTGATCGATGCATCACCGGTCAG
>USSP01000159.1 GCA_900557385.1 uncultured Lachnospiraceae bacterium | reverse complement strand
TATGAAGAAGCAGTTGCCTTTGCCAGACGACCGGAGGAAGAAGAACCGGAGGAGAAGGAAGACGAGATTGACACCACACCTTCCGGACAATGGGTGGCAAAAGCCGGGGAAATTTACAGGAAGCTTTCTACCCGTACGGATTTAAACCAATGGAAAGAATTGTTTGGGGATACAATTTTTCTGTCACTGGACGGAGAGGATGAATGCAGAGAGAAGCTGTTGGTGTTTCTCATGAATCATATTTATTTTCCTACAGCGATATGGAAATTGTTTGATGAAAAGCTACATATCAGCAGTAACCAGAATCAATTGAAGGAAAAGTTCCCACCGGAATTCATCCGTTATATTTTTTATAAGTGCCATAATGGAGAAAATATTGATTTTACCCTGTTTCAGGGAGCTGATGATGCACAATATGACGAATTTCTGAACCTGTATAATCAGGGATGGCGTATGCTGGACGCAGAGGATATAAACGGCGCAGAAGATGCGGTAAAGCGCGGGGAAGAACTGCAAATCAGGCATCCTGCCATGCAGTTACTGTTAGCTAATATCCGCCTGAAACAGGAACGAAAGGAAGAAGCGTTACAGCTGATCGAGCAGCTAAAGGAGTCTTATCCCGGGGAAATGATCGTCAGTTATCAGGCGGCAGAACTCTATTTTCAGATCGGAGAGAAGGAACAGGCGAAAGCTCTCTATGAAAAACTGAAGGAACAGGACAATAAGCACTATATGGCAAATTTCCGTCTGACCCGGATTTATGCGGAAGAGGGACAGTATAAAAAGGCAAAAAAATGTGCGGAATGTGTCCTGCAGATGGGAGCCGACGATGACTTCATCGGTCAATTACAGAGAATCAATGAGGTATTAGAGCAGGAATACAAAGAGAAAAAAGACATGGATTCCGATGCTGCTATGGAATATGGCTGGTGTCTGATTCAGGATGAGAAATATTTTGAGGGAATTAGACTGGCTGAATCCCTGGAAGGAAAAGTGAGACCGGAACGGGATGCGGAACGAAAAGGCTTACTTGCCAAGCTGTATCTCCAGGAGGCAATGTTTCAGGAAGCCCTGGAACAGGCACTGATCTGGCGGGAGGCTTTGAAGAAAAGAATTGATGCAGAAACCGAAGAATGCGAAGATTACACAGATGACCGTCGCAGACTGCGGGATTCCTATCTGGTGCGGGTTGAGGCTTTTCATGGTCTGGCATTGGGCAAAAAGAAGTATTACGAGGATGCATTAAAGGAGTTAGATGCCTTTGAACAGTTCCTGGACGAAAAGAAAGATGCAGAGGAACTGTTAAACAGCCGGATCCGTATTCTGATGAAGCGGGCTGAAATTTATCTGGAGCAGGATGAAGATGAACAGGCAGAACGGATTGCCATGCAGCTGGTCAATGACTATCATCTGGATGCTGCCTACACCCTGTTGGTTCGACTTTTTGCCAAAAGAAGGGATGCCGGTGGTGTCATCCATTTCGGACAGCTGGCGGTAAAGAGTTTCCCGCAGTACGCCAGAGCATACGAGGAAATGGCATTGGTTTACCTGTGCCTTAAGCGAGGAGAGGATCTGGAAGCAGTACTGGAGGATGCCGGAAAGGCAGGTGTGAAATCCGTTTATCTGGATGCCTACGAGTACCAGTATCACCATCCGGTCAGTCAGGAAGAACGGAAATCCCTGCGGGAAAGACTGCAGGAGTTTGAAGAAAAATATAAAAAGCCCATTGTAGAGTGGGGACGGATTTCCTGCTACGAAGAGGGAATCCGGGAACTGATGAAGATTTTCTACCAGGCACCTTCCACCTATATGCTTAATGAAGTGGGGAGATTCCAGATGGACAGTCTCCATTTTGAGGAAGCAGAAGAATCCTTCAAGAAAATCCTGGAGGAGGAGCCTGGTGACCAGTTTGCCCTGAATAATCTGGGCTGTGTATACAAATATACAGAGCAGTATGAGAAAGCCCTTGTGGTGCTGCGGAAAGCCATACTGTATATGGATGGGGAACCCAATGTTTATCCCTATGGAAATCTGGGGCACACTTATGAGCGTATGGGGGAATATGAGATTGCCTACCAGACCTATGTGGCACTGGATAAGAGATTTCCCGACCGGGCAAGTACTCCCGAGGATTTAATGCATACCCTGACCCGAATCGGAAAGGTGGAGCAGGCAATCGAAATCTGCGAGAAGGAATGGCCGCCTACAGAACCGGTTCTAGCCCTGAGACGGCTGTGCCATGAATTTGACAATTACATGGAAACCGGTGATATGGCACATTGCGGGGAAATTATGGAGCAAATCGCACAGGTTTATGACCGGAAATCCATCGAACAGTTTTCCAATTTCGGAGAGCGGAAAGTTCAGTATCTGATTCTTAGTGGAAAGTACCTGGAAGGAATGTCTTTACTGAAAAAGGTGGTATTTAAAGTCCATGCTGCCTGCCCGGAGGGCGTGCGCAATGGAAAAGAGACCAGTATGGGAAGACTGATTTCCCAATATCTGTTTTTGCTCACCCTCTATGATGATGCGGTGAAGGAAGAAGAAAAAACGGTGCGGAAGGGACTTTTTCAGAAAATCAAAGACCTCCAGAAAAAAGAGGCAAGAGAAGAGGAACCGACACCTGCAGAGCGCAGAGCACGATTTTTTAAGAGCGGCGAAACCTACCGCCAGTGGCTGGATGATTTCTTAAAGAAAAACGAAGAAATGTACCAGGATTTGTTTTTCTACCAGAAATCCTATCTGGCATATTTTAAGTTTATGAGTGCCTATTTTAATCCGGATGCTGATTTACAGGAGGCGTTCCAGGCTATGAATCACAGCATTATCTGTAGGATGTGCCGGGATAATGGCTGTGTGGAGCGTATGGTGGCAAATGCTTTGATGTTAGAACGACAGGGAAGCCGTCAGGAAGCCATTGAGGCGTACCGCAGAATGGATGAAATCAATCCCTTCCACCTGTATGCCAGAGTAAAATTATTATACATGCAATAAGGAGTTCAATTTATGATAGTAGGAATTGACTTGGGTACAACCAATAGTCTGGTGGCGTTCTTTTCACCGGAAGGACCCCGAATTATTCCCAACAGACTGGGAAAACATCTGACCCCTTCTGTGGTCAGCGTGGACGAGGAAGGAAATGTCTTCGTGGGGGAAACCGCAAAAGAGCGGATGAGCCTGTACCCGGACAGCGTAGCAGCTACCTTTAAACGAAGTATGGGAAGTGACAGAGAATATGTCCTTTCCGGCAAAAAATACCGGGCAGAGGAGCTTTCCAGCCTGGTATTAAAAAGTTTAAAAGAAGATGCGGAAGCTTTCCTGGGAGAGCCGGTAACAGAGGCGGTAATCAGTGTGCCGGCCTATTTTGACGATCAGCGCAGAAAAGCCACCAAGCGAGCAGGAGAACTGGCGGGACTTGTGGTGGAACGGATTATTTCTGAGCCTACTGCAGCTGCCATTGCCCACGGCTTATATGACCAGGAAGGAGACTGTCGGTTTCTGGTGTTTGACTTAGGAGGCGGCACTTTCGATGTGTCCATTCTGGAATTATTTGAAAACATTCTGGAAGTAAGAGCTGTGGCAGGAGACAATTATCTGGGTGGTGAGGACTTCACCCGGGTATTGGAAAAGCTGTTCTTAAAAGACCAGAAGCTGGATAAACAGGACATGACCCTGAAGGAACAGGCACGACTTTATCGGAGTGCTGAAAAGGCAAAATGTGATTTTAAGGATGATACAGAGGTGACTTTTCACTTTGTATACAAGGATGAGGAAAGGACAAGTGTGATTACCAAGCGGGCTTACGAGGAAGCCTGTGAAGAATTGTTTACCCGGATCCGGGAACCGGTGAAGCGTTCCTTAAGTGATGCAGGACTGTCCTTAAAAGACATCGATAAGGTAGTTCTGGTGGGAGGAGCCACCAGACTTTCCATTGTGAAGGAATTTCTGATTAAACTGTTTCGTAAATTCCCAGATACCTCTACCAATCCCGATGAAGCGGTGGCATTAGGTGCTGCCATTGAAGGAGCCATGAAGGAACGCCATGCCGATGTGAGGGAAGTCATCCTTACCGATGTCTGTTCCTTTACGCTTGGTACGGAGGTTGTGGTGGAATACGAGGACGGACGGGTTGAAGATGGACATTTCTGTCCCATCATTGAACGAAACACCGTTATTCCGGTCAGCCATACCGAACGCCTTTATACAGTAAGAGATAACCAGGAACAGGTACGGGTGAGAGTCTTACAAGGGGAAAGCCGCTTTGCCAGAAACAATTTGTATCTGGGGGAATTGAATATTAAAGTTCCCAAGGCTCCCAAGGGACAGGAAGCCATTGATGTGACTTACACCTACGACATCAACTCCCTTCTGGAAGTACAGGTGGAGGTGGTTTCCACCGGAGAGAAGCAGAAGATGATCATTAAGGGCAGCCAGAATACCATGTCCGATGAGGAAATTGAAAAGAGGATGGAGGATTTGTCTTATCTGAAAATCCAGCCCAGAGATCAGGAGGAAAACAAAGTGGTACTGTTGCGGGCAGAGCGGATGTATGAAGAATGCCTGGGTGATCGGAGAAAACTCATCGAAAGATATTTACAGCAATTTGAAGAGGCGCTTCATAAAGGAGACCGGGAAGAAATCCGTGAGGCAAGAGAAGCTTTGGAAGATTATCTGAACGAGGATGATTGACAAGCCCTCTAATTAAAAATATAATATTGTGGATAAAAGTCTGGAAGGAGACAAAGAACGAACATGAAACCCTATGGAGTAAACGAACTTCGTAAAATGTATCTTGATTTTTTTGAAAGCAAGGGACATCTGAAAATGAACAGCTTTTCGCTGGTTCCCCATAATGATAATTCCCTGCTGTTGATTAACGCT
>USSP01000158.1 GCA_900557385.1 uncultured Lachnospiraceae bacterium | reverse complement strand
TTGCTGTTACCGTGGCGGCATATGATGCCCGGACATTTTCGTATGCGGATTTTTCGGGAAGAGGCGGGAATATGCCTCCTTCATCGGTTAACATAAAACCGGATTTTGTAGCACCAGGAGTAAACATTAAAACGTTAAGTCCAGGAAATGTTCCGGTTGCCGTGTCAGGAACCTCCTTTGCCACGCCCTTTGCTTCAGGAAGTGCTGCACTTCTTATGGAATGGGGTATTGTGAGAGAAAATGATCCTTTTCTGTATGGAGAAAAGGTAAAAGCATATTTGCGAAGAGGAGCCAGACCACTGCGGGGAGAGAGAAATCTGCCCAATGCACGGGTGGGATACGGAAAGCTTTGCGTGGCGGAAAGTATCCCTGGCAAAGGATAACCTGAAGGAACTCTCCAAGTATACAGTACTCTGCGGTCATTTTTTTCTCCTGGTGATGGTGATTCGTTGTCTACCTATACGGGCACCGGACTTCCATTTGATGAAACCATTGGATCTGACCAAACTAGGCAAAGCAGTTCAGGGAGCATTGCAACGCAAAAACGGATAAATGGCAAATAAGTACTAAAAAACGCTACGAAAACAGTGGACATTTCGCAACAGAAACTTTATAATTCTTTATTAGATATATTGAACGAGGAGAATTAGAATGGAAGAATTCTATGAACAGTTGGGATTGGACTATTCGGAAGTTCTCGGAAGACTTGCGTTGTTTGTACAGGTGCAGACAGAGTATGAGAGATTAGCAGAGGCCATTAAGAAGATCGCGGATGCTAACTAAAGTTGTCGTGAAAGGCATGATTCATCAGGGCATGCAGTATTAAATAGAGTAAGAAAGCAGAGGCAATAAGGGGGCGGATCGTGACGTGAAAAAATGGGTTTCTTTTTGCGGACGACTGTGGATTCTTCTGACAATCGCAGGATTGACAGCAATAGGATTTTTTGAATTTACAGCCAAAGCAAAGGATGATGCTTGGCAGATTCTTTATATTAGTTCTTATTCCTATGGATGGGATGGCGTACAATCACAGATTGATGGCATCCGTGAGTATGTGGGGGAGAATTGTGAACTGCAATATGAGTTCATGGAGTCCCAGTCTGTGGATGAACTGACGGCACGCCAAATGTTCTATAGCAGGATGGAATACCGGATGTCCCAGAAAAAAAACTATGAGGCAGTGATTGTTTCGGGAAATGCAGCACTGGAGTTTTCACTGGAGTACCAGGATATCTTTTTTAAGGATATTCCGCTAATCTTTATCGGCGTGGACGATGAAGAATTGATTCAGGAGGCTTTCCAAAGCCCCTTGGTATACGGTGTGGAATATGCTCCCTCCGTTCGTGGTAATATTGAACTTGCGAAGCAGCTGAATCCTGATTTGGAAAAAGTGGTGGCAGTCGTGGATGAGAGCGATTATGGTAAGATACAGAGTCAGCTGTTTATGGCATGCCGGGAGGACTATCCGGAATTGGAATTCTCCGAGATTAATACCACAGAGCTGACAGCTATTGGTGTGAAACGTAAAATCTGGCACTTGAAAGCAAGCGATACAGCCCTGATTTATTTATCCATGACAGAAAATAAGGATGGAGATCAGTATACGTTAACTCAGGGAATCAATGCGATTACTGAAATTGCCAAGTTACCGGTTTTGTGTCCAACGGAAGCATGGGTTGGACACGGAGCAGCGGGCGGAAATGTGGTATGCATGTATCTGTCAGGGAAAGAGGCATCCCAATTAGCCTTGTCTCTTATAAGGGGAGGAATTCCAAAGGAACGGTTATTGCCGAGTCCAATGGAGGTTTACCTGGATGAAAGTGTTCTGCGGGATTTTGCAGTGAACCTGTCATTAATTCCGGAAAATGCCCATATCATTAATCATCAGCCTACCTTTTGGGAGAGAAACGGCAGTACAATTCGAGGGGCATGCTTTCCGTGCATTATTTTATTAATGCTTGTTCTTGTCTTCTTACATGAAAATCAGCGTAAGAAGCTGCTGATGGAACAGATGGAAGAGATGAACCAGAAGCTAATGGAATCCTCTCAGCATGATTTCCTGACTCAGCTTCCTAATCGAAACAAATTTACCCAGGACATCACGAATTGTGTGAATGCCCAGATACCTTGTACGGTTTTTATGTTGGATATTGATGATTTTAAGAGCATTAATGATACCATGGGACATTCTGCCGGTGACGAAGTCCTACAGGAAATTTCCAGAAGACTGAAAGAACTGGAGTCAGGGAGCTTTACGGCATATCGGTTTGCAGGAGATGAATTTACCATTATTTTCCGACACACAGAACGTTCGGTGGTAGAAGTAGCCGCAGCGAAATGCAGAAGCGTGTTTGAAATGCCTATGGAGGTACGTGGTGAGAAACGGAAGGTGACAGGTAGCATCGGAGTGGCAAGCTATCCGAGAGATGCCAAAGATGCAGAGCAATTGGTAGTCTGTGCAGATAAGGCGATGTATCATGTGAAGAGAGGCGGAAAGAATGCTTTCAATATATATGAAGAAAATACATAAGTAAAAAGAAATGGCACGCGTTACTCAAAACGCGTGCCATTGATATTTGCATGTTCATTTTCTTCCAGAGGAATGATAATGCACTTTCGTCCTTCCACGTAATCGGATCGGATTTCCGGTACTTTATCGGGAGAAACCTTCAAAATCACATCTTTTTCCGGACCAGGCTGATTTTCCGCTTTTTCCTGGGATAACTCTTCCTTGAGGGCAGCAACCTCAAGCACCAGTTCCTGCTCCTTTTTACGGGCTGCACCTGCGGCGACAGCTTTGGTATCCAACAGCTGATCCACAGTGGGGGTATCTTCTTCAAATTCCTCTTCATAGGATTTGGTAATCTTGGCAGAAACCTCTTCCGGGATCCGTATGTTGTTCATTAGTCCCTGTACGGCTTCCTTCGTCAGAACAACGGGAGCCGGTTCTTCCTCAAATCCTTCTTCCTGTTCCTCGATCAGCTCCTGCAGACCATTCTGTACATCCTCAAAGAGTTTCTTGCTGCGGTCTTCGTCATCGGGAATAGCCTGTTTGATGATGGCCTGAAAGGATTGTTTCTTCTCAGCAGCAGTACGTCTGGAAGTACAGCCAAATGCCTGTTCGGAAAACTCCGGGTGAGGATCTTTCGGATTTTTCGCATAAAACAGCACGGAATGAATATCGGTGCTGCGGTCGGTAAAAGCAGGAAACAGGAAGCCGTTTTCCGGTACATTGACTACCCAGTCACGAATACGCACACCGATTCGATTTTCATCTTCCCGGTAACCAAGACCCGGTTTTGTCAATTCCACCGGACAAATAGCGCACAACAGGTATTCGTAGACTTCATCCGATTCATCATTTTTGATATTGTCGTTGGTTTTTACGATGACATCATAGGCATCATGGAAAACCAGAATGAGGTAATTTCCCACATAGTCATAGGACTCTATGATTCGTTCATAAAGTCTGTTTAACAATTCCTCATTATTTAATCCATCTGCACGTAATCCCATGAGAAATTGCTGTTTTCCGCCGGGGGCTTCTTCCTCCAGGGGAAATTCGTATTCCAACAGGTTATTTCCCAGGGTACCGGACAGAACTTTCTTTGCAATCTCCAGATATTTATAAAATTCTTCATCCTCCAAATTTAAAAAGTTTTGAGCAAAAGATAATACCACTTCTTTATGTGCATTGACATAGCACCCACTCATACGAGTGAAAGTGCATTCATTTTTTTTCAGTCTGCGTTTTAATTCCAGAACATCTTTTTTTGTCATAGAGACCTCCATTTGAACGAAAGGATTCATTTTCAATAGGAAAGCTGCCGCTTAGGGGCGGAGACTATCCACCAGTTTGGACACATCGGATTGCACCTGCTGGCGGGTGTCCGGGGGAAAAAAAGTATCCACAAACTGACTCTGCGAAAAGGTTGCTTTCATGCCAAGATCGTACAAGGTGTTGGATTTCAATCCAAGAACAACCGGGCGGGATAATACCGTGGGATTTTCCCGGACGATAATACCCTGTTCCCCGTTGCTCAGTTCCACATAGGAACCGGCAGGAAGAATGTGAATACACTGCTCCAGGGCATCCACCACAGAGGAATCATACCGCTGTGATTCACTACGCATGATCTTTAATGCGGAAAAAGGAGACATAGGAGACTTATAACTACGGATAGCCGTTAACGTATCGTAAATATCAGCCACCTGGATAATTCTTGTGCCGGGCAGAAGTACCTGATCATAATTAGAATAGGAAGGCAGGCGGTTGGATAAATCTCTGGAAAGTTGGATGATATAGCGGCGTACACCGGCCGGATATTCATAGTTGGTACTCAGAATATGAAAGCCGTCTAAGAGACACCGATACATAACAGCCATTTCCCCATCCGTAAGAGTTCCCTGCTTCTGCAAAATTTCAGGGGGAACCAGGAACTTACCCAGATCATGAAAGATGGCAGCTTCGATGAGATATTTCTTTTCCTTATTATCCAGCTGCATTTTGCCTGCGAGCAAAGCGGTCAGAATCGCTACATTTAAGGTGTGCTTACTGATAAAATCATTCTCTCCCCGTAAACATTGGTTGAAGGTCATTTTTTTGGTACAGAATCCGAAACGATGATAAAGCAGATCCACCAGTTCGTTCAGTTTCTTTGGTTCCTCATCATTGATTACACTTAAGAGGATTTCATCTACAACATAAGTCTGTACACACTGAAAACGTTCAAAATCCAATTCCTCGGGAGTGATAGGGGGCACGGGTTCCGCAGAGTCCAGCACGTAGGTGCCGTAAAGATTTAATTCATTGAATATGGTAAGCATGTGAGAATCAATTTTGACGCCGGCATTATAAAGCAGAACACCGTCTTTGTTATAA
>USSP01000157.1 GCA_900557385.1 uncultured Lachnospiraceae bacterium | reverse complement strand
CTCCACAATGGTATCTGCCCCCATGGGAGATCCCAGGTTTTTTACCGTAATTCGTTTTGCGGCACATACCTTGCCTCCTGCAATGAAGCCTCTTTTGCCCGTAACCGTGACCTCACCACGGCAGGAAACCGTACTGTGCATAATGGAATTGCAGGTCACATCTCCATCTGCCTCCACATTGGCACTTTCCAAGAATTTGGCAACCACGTTGCCCCCTGCTTTCAGTACTCCTTTTCCCATCCCGTTCATGCCACGGACGATAACAATATTTCCACCGGCTTCCACTGTAGCACCTTCCACTACGCCCCGGATATCCACATTTCCCTTTGCCTTTACAGAGAAATTGGAGCATACATTTCCGTTGATCTGTACGCTTCCGTTATAGTCAATGTTTCCTGTAGAAATATCCACATTCTCCACTTCCAGGACATCCGATACAAACACATCGCTCCCCTCCAGGGATACATGACCGTTCACTTCGGAATAAATTGCCTCGGTTCCGTCTTCCGCTTTTTCATAACGGATTCGTCGTCCAAAGTGGAGTTTGGTTGTTTTCACATCATGGGGGAGAATCACTCTTCCCGTCACATCCTTGCCTGGTTTTCCCGGCACGGCAGGAGTCAATTTCGCCAGCATATCTCCCGCTTTACAATGATTGATCGTATTCAAATGGAAAAAATCCACACTGCCATCTTCGTTTACCGTAGGTTTTGCCTTAGGATTGGTATTAAAAAAATACTCCACCACAGCACTTTTTCCTTCTTCCGGCAAACTGCCTCTGGCTATCACATAATTGGTACAATACTTTCTGTCTTCAAAAAAGCTATCGATCACTGATTCATCGATTCCGTTCACAACTCTTCTGTACTGCAGATCCTCCATAAACTCTTCTTTGGTAATCAGTTCTGCTCCCTCTGTGGGCGCATAAAAACGAACGACAGCCTCCAGACCATCCTTCTCAAAGGACAGATTGTATGACTCTCGTTCAGGATCGATGGGTTGCATGCACAATCGCATACTCTGCTCATGTCGCAGAGACTCCATAAGATTATAGAGTTCTTTATTATCACAGGGAATTTTATGAGCTTCCAGGTACTCGGATACCTCGGAAAATTCCAGCTTTTCTCCGCCATCCACTGCCGGAAACAGTTTCAGCCAGGCTCCATCCCCTCTGTTTACCAGTTGAAAATATCCGTTTTGCATCCACCCATCCTCCATCCTTAGTTATCGCGTAATAAAATTCCCATATAGTTTCCAAGCTTCGTCCGCATTTTCTGCAGCGCTCTCGTATGCAGCTGTGAAACTCTTGATTCCGATACCTCCAAGATTCTGCTGATTTCCTTTAATGTCAAATCATCATAATAATACAACAGAATCACTTTCTTTTCCTTTTCTGTCAGTAATTCCAGTGACTCCACCAGTATTTTTTTCAGTTCTTCCTTCTCTAATGCCTCCTCCGGCGAATCAAACTGACTGGTGGTATGTGCACGCTCCGTATCAAAACCGATTTCACTACCGGTCTCCATATACTCATTTAAAGAAACCAGATTCGTCACCTTCATTTGGGAATGCCAGGCTGACAGCTCATCCTCAGAAATTTCCAATTTTGCTGCAATCTGTTCATCCGTCGCACTCTGTCCTGTTGCGCTTTCAATCTCACGGATTGCTGTATCAATCTTTTTCTGTTTCTGGCGTACTGTTCTGGGAATCCAGTCCATCTGACGGATCTGATCCAAAATCGCCCCCCGGATACGAAGGCTAGCATAAGTCTCAAACTTGACATCCTTCTTGTTATCAAACTTATCAATCGCATCGATCAGACCAAATATTCCATAGCTTACCAGATCATCATATTCCACATTATACCCTAAGTACATGCTCAGACGACCGGCGACCACTTTTACCAATGGTGCATATTCCAAAATAAGCTTTTCCCGGATATCCTGCGCTCGGTTCCGCATATAGGAATCCCACAATTTCCTTCTGCCTGCCTCGTCCATCGCATCCTCCAACTAATTATTTTCCCTCTGGAAAATCTTTGCTTTCTGACGACGCATCCCCATCCTCAGTCGGCTTTCCGGCTCCTTCTTTTTCAATAACTTCCCCTTCATCAAAAGCAGCCTTCTCATTTTCCTGTTCAAAGCGCATGAGTACATACATGAGCAAAGAACCTAAAAAGTAAAACAAAACCAAGACAATGATCAGCACTACCAATGTCTTTTTCAAACTAAAATCGAAAAGAAATGCGAGGCAGCTGGCAATCAGTCCTGCTGTCAGCATCAAAATAAGCGGTATAAACTTACGCTTATCCGTTTTTTCTTTTCCCTGTTGTTGATTTTTTCCTTTATCTGCCACCGTTCCAGTCCTTCTTTTCCCGTTCGATCAGATTACGTGTTCCGGTCTCCCCGCAGTACGAATCACATAATCCCCCGTCTCCGGATAAAATATAACGGTACGACCAAAATTTTCTCCGGTTTCTTCTGCAAGAATAGGAATTTTCATCTCTGCAAGTTTTTTCTTGCTGGCCTGTACATTTCGCTCGCCTACCCGAACCAGATCCGATTTGTTCTGAAAAGCAAACATTTGCGCTCCGCCGGCAATTTTCGCCACAAGACGCGTTCTGCAAGCTCCTTTTTCCACCATCAATCTCACCAGTTCTTCAATTCCTGTATCTGCAAATTTGTAGATGTTGGAATTATTTTTTATTTCTTTGGAATCCGGTAGCATAATATGTGCCAACCCCCCGATTTTTGTAAGGGGATCTCTGATGGCAATCCCTACACAGGATCCAAGTCCTAATGTAGTGATTCCATCAGGGCTGACACAGGTATTCAGGTCAGCCATACCCACTTTAATTATATTTGCCATATCTTCCCGCCGCTCTTTCTGCCTGTTAAAGCGTGATTCCCAAAGAGGACAGAATCTTTTCATAAGATTCCAGATCCGGAATCAAAATAAAATATCCATTTAATTCTATTTCATCCAGGAACTGCGTCTGAATCAAAAGGATATCATCCCCGATTGTTCCAAATTCAATTGCCGGTACTGATAAAATCGCACCTGCCATGTCAATGCACAGTTCCGGCACCGACGGATAGATTTTCAGGTTGGTCATCATAGACAGGGAATTCAGATAGGATCCCGTAATGATATTGCCCACTTCCCGGAGTGCGGAAAGTTCCATTTCATTAAACTGATCAGAATCTGACTTCATTCCCATCAATTTCTCAATCAGGTGCTTTCCGGTATCGTTGGTCATAATAAACATAATACTGCCTGTAATATCACCTTCTACCGCCAGATAAATTCCGATCATCACCTGATCTTCTCCCCCCATCAGTGAACCTAACTCTTTAAAGCGCAATAACTTCACCTGAGGAACCTTCATATCAACCTTGCACTGTAACAGCTGGGCAAGTGCAGTCGTTGCATTACCCGCCCCAATATTGCCTATCTCCTTCAGCACATCGAAATAGACCTCTGAAACCTGTTCCAAATTCAGTTTGCTCATACTTTATGTCCTATTCTTTCTCCACAACAACCATATTCAGATCAAGAAGAGAAATTAAGCCACCGCCATATTTGCCGATACCGTTAATAAAGTTACGTTTCCCTGCTCTATTGTCATAAGAAACCTTTTCAATCTGAGAAGAATCCAGTGTAACAACCTCTTTAACAGCATCTACAATAATGCCGATATTGCCCTGCTGCTCCATCTTCAAAATAATGATTCTGCTAGCTTTGGTAATCACATCCTCATCCAAATCCATTTTGATGCGGACGCTCATGACCGGAATCACCTCACCGCGGAGATTGATGACACCTTTCAAATATTTCTGTACCTTGGGCACGCGGGTAATATGCTGCATACGCACGATATTATCAATATAACGGATATCAATTCCGTACTGCTCCTGACCGATCTGAATCACAATATATTGATTCGTTTCATAAGCTTCTTTTTCTTTTAATTCTTCCATGTCGTTACCCTCCTCTATTAGATGATCGCATTTGCATCAAGGATCAATGCGACTTCGCCGTTTCCTAAGATGGTAGCACCACTGATCATCTTGCATTTACTGATATATTTGCCCAGGGATTTGATAACGATTTCCTGCTGTCCGATCAGTTCGTCCACAACCAGACCTGCCTGCTTGTCACCTTTCTTGACGATAACCACTACAAGATTTTCATCGCTGCTCTTGGTACTGGGCGCATCCAGAACCTCGCTGAGACGAATTAAAGGAATGACAGAGCCTCTCAAATGGATGACCTCTTCTGTCTGAACCAATTTAATATCGGCAGGAGAAATGTCCTCGATCGTCTGGATGGAGCCAAGAGAAATTGCATATTTCTCGCCACCTATCGTTACCATCAGTGCCTGAATAATTGCCAGAGTTAACGGCAGACGGATAATCCATGTGCTTCCCTCTCCCAGCTTGCTCTTAACTTCTACTTCACCGCTTAACGCTTCAATCTTCGATTTAACCACATCAAGTCCGACGCCACGTCCCGATACATCCGATACCTTTTCAGAGGTGGAGAATCCGGCATGGAAAAGAAGGTCGATTGCTTCTTTCTCCGTCATGCTGGCTGCCTGTTCCTGGGTGACAATGCCTTTTTCAAGCGCTTTTCTCTTAACCGCTTCGGTATCAATACCGTTACCATCATCCCTTACTTCGATGACAACATTATTACCGTCCTGATAAGCATCAAGGAAGATCGAACCAACCTCGGATTTTCCTCTCTCTCTACGTACCTCAGCACTTTCCAGACCATGGTCTGCAGAGTTTCTGAGCAGATGCATCAGAGGGTCACCGATTTCATCTACCACGGTACGATCCAACTCGGTCTCTTCACCGGACATATATAATTCCATTTTCTTATCAGATCGGAAGAG
>USSP01000156.1 GCA_900557385.1 uncultured Lachnospiraceae bacterium | reverse complement strand
TGCCGCACTGTTCAAGAAATCTGTATAGGCGTCATCGGTATACCACAGCTTCAATATCTGTTTTTGAGTAAAAAATAAGGACGAATTCTCTTGTGTCGAACCGGAAAACGTCCCTACATGATGTCCTGCTGCCAGCAGTGCTGCACAGGCAGCCACTGCGATGCCTGCCTGTATCAGCTTTTTCTTTAAATTCATATACACGCTCCACTCTCGTTTAAAGGACGGCACGCAAAATCGAAATCATTGCATCCACATCCTCTTTCTCAATAATAAGCGGTGGAATAAAACGAAGCACATTGGCACCGGCATTGATAAGAATCAACCCTTTGTCCATTGCTTTTACAATCACCTCTCCTACCGGGATATCAAATTCCAGTCCCTGCAGAAGTCCTGCTCCCCTTCTGGCTTTGATATGCGGGAATTCCGCAACCAGTTCATCCAGCTTTTGCTCCAGATAAGGTGCCACCACATTCACATGTTCTATTATATGGTTCTCCTCAAATAAATCAAGCACTTTATTCGTTGCAGCGGCTGCAAGAGGATTTCCTCCGTAGGTAGTTCCGTGATCCCCGGCCTTTAAGGAGTTCTGCGCCACATGCTCCGTCATCAGGAAAGCTCCCATGGGAACGCCGCAGCTGAGTGCCTTGGCACTGGTGAGGATATCCGGCTTTACCCCATATTTCTGCCATGCAAAGTAGGTGCCGGTTCTTCCCATACCGCATTGGATTTCATCCAGTATCAGCAGAATATCTTTTTCATCGCAAAGCGCACGGATTTTTTTCAGGAAATCCTCTGTGGCAGGATAGATTCCTCCCTCGCCCTGCACCGTTTCTAACAAGATGGCACAGGTTTTCTCCGTCACCAGTTTTTCCACGCTGTGGAAATCATTCATCGTGGCAAACCGGATATTGCCGATCATGGGCTCAAAGGCCTCCCGATAGTGAAGATTCCCTGTGACAGAAAGCGCTCCCATGGTCCTCCCATGGAAAGAATGCTCCATGGCGATAATCTCATGGTCGGTGGTGCCATCCTTTAAATATCCGTATTTTCTGGCTGCTTTAATGGCTCCCTCTATCGCCTCGGCACCGGAATTTGTGAAGAACACTCTGTCCATACCGCTGATTTTTTTCAGCTTTTTCGCCGCTTCAACAGCCGGCACATTGTAAAAATAATTGGAGGTATGGATAATTTTGTCAATCTGGCTTTTTAACGCATCGTTATACGCCTGATTGTTATATCCTAAGGCAAACACGCCTATTCCCGATACGAAATCCAGATACTCCTTACCATTCATGTCGTAGAGATGTACTCCATCGCCATGATCCAGAACAATCTGGTATCTGTTATAGGTGTGCAGCAGAGCCTCCTCCGCTTCCGAAATATATTCCTGCATTGTCATACGCTTTTCCCTGCCTTTTCCTCTATACGTTTTACATTTCTTCCTCATCTGCCACTATAGCAGTTCCGATTCCCTCGTTCGTAAAGATTTCCAATAACAGACAGTGAGGAATCCGTCCATCCAGAATATGTACCCGGTTAACACCGTTTCTCACAGCGGAGGTGCAGTTACCTAACTTCGGCAGCATGCCGCCTCCGATGCATCCCTGGGCAATGAGTTCATCTGCCTGCTCTGCAGTCAGTCGTGAAATAAAGGAGGATTTGTCATTGATATCCCGGTACAGCCCCTCTATATCGGTCAGGAATGCCAATTTCTCTGCGTTCACCGCCTTGGCAATGGCACATGCTGCATCATCTGCATTAATATTGTAGGTCTGGAAATCATCTCCCAGTCCGATGGGCGCCACAATGGGAAGAAAATCCTTTTCCAGTAAGTCGTAAAGCACCTTGGGATTCACCTGCTTGATATCTCCCACATAGCCGATATCCTGACCGTCTGCATATTTTTTGTCCACCTGGAGAAGTCCGCCGTCCTTGCCGCTGATTCCCACGGCCTTTACGCCCAGTTCCTCCACCATGGTCACCAGACTCTTATTTACTTTATTTAAGACCATTTCCGCAATTTCCATGGTTTCCTCATCGGTAACCCGTAAGCCATTAATGAATTTGGCTTCCTTTCCGACCTTTCCCACCCAGCGGCTGATTTCCTTGCCGCCTCCGTGGACGATGATCGGTTTAAAGCCTACCAGCTTTAACAGTGCCACATCCTTAATGACATTTTTCTGCAATTCCACATTACTCATGGCGCTGCCGCCGTATTTTACCACGATAATTTTCCGATTAAACCGCTGAATATAAGGAAGGGCTTCAATCAGCACCTCTGCCTTACTTAAAATCTGGTTCATGCTTTTAGTATCCATCTGTCTGTCCCCTTTCCTTTACGAACGATAATCTGCATTGATTTTTACATATTCATAGGTTAAGTCACAACCCCAGGCGGTTGCTTCCTCTTCGCCCATTTTCATATCCACGGTAACTTTTACTTCCGGTGCGGATAAAATCCGGGTTGCCTCTTCCTCATCATAATCCGTCAGCATGCCGTTTTTCGCAATGCAGATCTCTTTCTCTCCATCACTGCAAAACAGTTCCACCTGCTCCGGATCAAAGGATACCCCGGAATAGCCCAGCGCACACATAATGCGTCCCACATTGGCATCATGTCCGTAAATCATAGCCTTGGTGAGGCTGGAGCAGATCACCGATTTTGCCAGTGTTCTTGCATTTTCCTTGGTGTCTGCATGAATAACCTGCGTCTCAAACAAAGCGGTGGCTCCTTCCCCGTCTCCCGCCATTTTACGGGCAAGAGTCGTGCAGACGGTCATCAATGCTTCCTTAAAGATCTCGTAGTCCTCTCCCTCACTGTCAATAACGGGATTTTCTGCCAGTCCGTTGGCAAGCACCACCAGTGAATCGTTGGTGGAAGTATCCCCGTCTACAGAAATCATGTTGAAGGTGTCTACCACCACTTCGCTTAGTGCCTTTTGCAGCATGGTTTTCTCAATGACCACATCGGTGGTAAGGAAACAAAGCATGGTACACATGTTGGGATGAATCATGCCGGAACCTTTGGCCATGCCGCCTAAGGTCACGGTTTTGCCTCCGAGGGAAAAGGTCACTGCCGTTTCTTTCTGTACGGTGTCCGTGGTCATGATTGCCTTGGCTGCATTTGTGCCTGCTTCTTTAGAATGGCTCTTAGCTGCTGCCAGCTTATCCAGATTGTTTACAATTTTATCTAACGGGATCTGCATACCGATGACACCAGTGGATGCCACCAGTACGGAATCTGCCTCGATTCCCAGTACCTCTGCGGTTTTGTCGGCGGTCTGTCTGCAGATTTCGTAGCCTTCCCGTCCGGTGCAGGCGTTTGCGATTCCGGTGTTGATCACCACCGCGTGAATGGGCTTAGAGCCACCACGTACCAGTTCTCTGTCCCAGGTTACCGGTGCTGCCTTTACCACATTGCTAGTAAAAACACCTGCTGATATACAAGGTGTCTCACTGTATACCAATGCCAGATCTTTCCGGTTCTGATATTTCACACCCGCCTCTATGCCGGCTGCTTCAAATCCTGTTGCTGCGGTTACACCGCCTGTAATTGTGTTCATAATGTTTCCTTCCTTAATATAAATATTATGTTGTAACTATTCAGCACCCCATTCGCAAAATCGCGGTTTCACCGCTTTCCTTTTGCTCATGTGGTTATCCCGCCATTGGCTCTTGAATAGTTACACAAACTCCGTAATATTTGCCTCATTCAATGTAAAATCATAATAGTTCAAATCTTCCCGTTTTGTCCAGCCAAGACTGTTCCAGAAAGCATTTCCCACGGTATTGCTGGTAAAAGCAATAAGAGAAACTTTATTGATCTTTTCTTTTTTTAATGCTTCCATGCAGAAAGCAACCATTTCCTGTCCAATTCCCTGTTTTCTATGATCTTTTGCCACGCACACATGATACAGGCACCCTCTTCTGCCATCGTGCCCACAAAGGATAGCTCCCACGATCCGGTCGCTCTCTACGGCAACCACGCTGGTGGTAGGATTTCGTCTGAGAAACAATTCCACGCCTTCTCTGGAATCATCTATACTGCGAATACCAAATCCCTCAATGGAATGCCACAATGCAGCTACCTGTTTATAATCATTGATGGTCATCACACGAATCAGCATTATTTTTCCTCCTTGCCTGTGGTTTTATGTTCCGTGCATAATCATACACCTTTGATGTATATTATGCAACTATAAATTTATATATATGCAGATATATGCAGATTATGCACAAAAAATCCGAATACATGTGCATATTTTTTCACTTGCATTTATATTATAAGTGTTGTATATTGATGGAAGAGCGATCAGGATGCTCCGGCATCTTAAAACTATTGATTATAATTATACATAATGGAGGATTTAACATGAAAGAAAAAGTTATTCTTGCTTACTCCGGCGGATTGGATACCACTGCCATTATTCCCTGGTTAAAAGAAAACTTCAACTATGATGTCATCTGCGTCTGCGCTGACTGCGGACAGGGCGAGGAGCTGGACGGTCTGGAAGAGAGAGCAAAGTCCTGCGGTGCTGAGAAATTATACATCGAGGATCTCACCGACATCTTCTGTGATGACTATATCGTACCTTGTGTACAGGCTGATGCTGTTTACGAAAATAAATATTTATTAGGAACTTCCATGGCAAGACCCGCTATTGCAAAACGTCTGGTTGAGATTGCCAGAAAAGAAGGTGCTACTGCAATCTGTCATGGTGCTACCGGTAAAGGAAACGACCAGATCCGTTTTGAACTGGGTATCAAGGCTCTGGCTCCCGATTTAAAGATTATCGCTGCATGGAGAAACGAGAAATGGACAATGAACTCCCGTGAAGAGGAGATTGCTTACTGTCAGGCACACGGAATCCACCTTCCCTTCTCCGCTGACACAAGCTACAGCCGTGACCGTAACATCTGGCATATCAGCCATGAGGGTCTGGAGCTGGAAGATCCTGCCAACGAGCCGAACTATGATCA
>USSP01000155.1 GCA_900557385.1 uncultured Lachnospiraceae bacterium | reverse complement strand
TGCCAGCAAAAAACAGGCCGAATATTCATTGGCTTCTTCAATATAAGCACCTTTTACAGGATTCACACACCGGATAGCCAGTTCTCCATTCTGTAATGTCATTCCGCTGGAAAGATAAAGCACCCTGCACCCTGCCACCGCAGCTGCCTGCTCCAGCTTCCGGTAGGAATCTCCTTTTGCTCCTTCTGCAATGTCCGGTAAAGCCACCGCTTTCACACGGATTCCCAATTCTGTCTGTCCCTCCAGTATTTCCAATACACCGGAAATATGATCCTCATCCGGATGGGACAAAAACACGCAGTCCAATTCCCCCACTCCCTCATACTTCAAAAAAGGAACCAGCACATTCTTTCCGATTTTACTCCGGGAGGTACTGCCCCCATCAAAGAGATAGTGTTTTCCATCCTCGGTAGTCACATAAATACCGTCTCCCTGCCCCACATCCAGAAAAACGATCTTCCATCCCTCCGGCGGTTGAAAGGTTAAAATCATCACAGCCAGACATAACCAGGCAAAACGAGCTCCGCTGGTAAAATCTTTTCGGTGCTCCCAAAGCCACCACAAAGAAAGCAAAATTCCATAATAAAGAATGACCTGAAAAAAAGCAGGACGCCCCACCACTTCACTAAACCAGGAGAGTGAATCCCCTATCCGGCATAAAAAGTGATAAAGCCAAAGAATCCCGTGCACCGGAACAGCTGCCACTGTTGCCAGAAATTCACCGATAAAAGGCACCAGACAGGCACTGAACAGTAGAAGCACCGCACTTTTCAAAAGCACACTCATCAGCGGGATAATCATTAAATTTAAAAGCATGGAAATAAAAGGATATTCAAAATAAAACCAGAGATGAATCGGAAAAGTCACCAGAAAAATTACCATTCCGGAGGTACCGTACCAACCGTTCCCGCACGGAAGGCATATTCTTCACCAAAGAAATTGTGGAAGAACTGCCCCGATTGCAAAAACAGAGGCAAAAGAAAATAAATAACCACTGTTAAACAAATACAATGGTTCCTGCAAGAGAAGCAGCACAGCAGCAAGTGCCAATGCTGTCAAAAGATCATAGGTCCTGCCACACACGTTGGCAAGCAAATGCATTCCGAACATAAACAATGCCCGAAACGTGGAGGCTCCTGTTCCTACCATGGCACCGTACGCAACCATGACTGCCATGGACAAGACTGCCGCCGGCAGAATCGGAAGAAATACCCTGCGAAGCAGCCGGTACAGTCCCATTCCTAAAATCGAAATATGCAATCCCGATACCGTCAAAATATGGATCACACCATTTCTTTTAAATAAGTCCCTGGTCTGGGCATCCAGCGTACTCTTCTCTCCCAACAGCATCGTGGAGACCACGGAGGCATCTTCCTCCCGGAGATACCGCTGAAGCTGCCTTACCAGATAAATCCGCAGCTGCCATAGGTTCTCCCTTAGCCTATCATAAGAGACGCTTTCCCGTAGAATGACTGCCTGGGTCAAATCAAATTCCAACCCCAGAGTCCGATAGTAAAGTCTGGCATCAAATTCACCGGGATTGGTAGGTTCCCGGTAGCTTCGCAGCTTTCCCTTCACTACAATCGTGCTGCCCCATGTGGGTTCCTGGTCTACATAGACCCGCACCCCCTCCGGTATGGGAACCCCCTGTGCCTGCAGCACTTCCCCACAGGATATCTCCGTCAGATAAACCAGACAGACTACTTTCCCCTGAAAATCTGTCTGATATACCTTTTGGCTGACCTTTCCGGTCAATTCCACCTGTTGCTTCTCCAGCATGGAATAGTCCGAAAAGGAAAAGGGTCTGCACTGCTCATAGAGAAAAAACAGTCCCAAAAGAAGCAGACAGACCAAACATAAAGGTCTTTTCAATAATCGTTATTCTTCTTTTCCAGAATTCAGTAAGTCCAGGTTGCGCTCAAACACAGTGGTCAGACTGATGGATTCCTGATAGGTCACCGAAGTTTCACCATTGACAGAAATCTGTACCTTGTTGACATTCGGCAGTTCCACCAGGGAATTCACCAGGGAATAAATGGAAATTTCCGGAGTCACCTGATAAGTCTGTGTCAGGAACGCTTCCGATAGGTTGACATAACATATTCCATCTTTTACTGTCACATTGACAATTTTCGTTTCCGGATTAATGGTGGGATACAGTTCCAGATTCTCCGGTCCCTTAATCAACTGCTCTACCACCAGCTTTTCCATGGAAATGTTACTGGAAAACCGCAAAGTCCGATTCGCAGCCACTAACCTTGTTCCTGTCTCATCGGCAAAATATAACCGCAGCTCCGCCTGTTCATAGGTATTGATTTCGTCCCCTGCATTGTCGATAAACTGGTCTGCAGACATGATGCCAACCACATTCCCCAGATTATCCACCAGAGGTTCTCCCTGCACAATGAAGCTCACATAGGAAATGCCTTCCACCTGGGTCAGAGTCCGTACAACGGCAGCCCGCACCAAAATTTCTGTCGTAGCCGGCAGTTCCTTGTACTGACTGTCAAATTCCATCGTAACCTGGTCTTCCTCGGTGTGATAATCCAAAAGATGAACCCTGCCACTGAGCGGCGGGGAATATTCCAATTTATCCGGAGTCTGGGAAAGCGCAGCCACCAGTTCCTCCAGAAGTGTGTCTTTATCATCCTGGGGAGTCTGTGTGGTATATTCCTGCATAACCAATCCCGTCTGGTCATGATTCAAATGATAAATAGTATAAATCGATCCATTCTCCGGCTTTCTGCTACCGCATCCGGTACATCCCACGATCAGCAACAGCAGACAGAGTAAAAGAGACACGCATTTTCTGCCACACTTTTCTATTCTGTTCAAGAAGACTCCTCCTCTCTTTATTATTAAATGTATTCAGTCAATTTCATTTTTCGTTGTAAATCCTTAAACGCATTCCTATGCAACATAGGTCAGTGGAATTTTCACGGAAAAGGTAGTTCCTTCTCCCATCACACTGGAAACCCGGATAGAACCACGATGCATCAGAATTGCATTTCTGGTAATGGCAAGTCCCAGGCCGGTTCCTCCGATTTCTCTGGAATGGGACTTATCCACGCGGTAAAATCTTTCATAAATATGATCCAGTGCGTCTTCCGGAATTCCGATACCGGAATCGCAGATCTCCATGGTAAAGAACTGGTGATCTGCATCCAGGATCACCTTTACCCAGCCCTGCTTTCTGTTATATTTAATGGCATTTTCCACCAGATTGGTGATGACCAGGGTGAGCTTCACCTCATCAACCTCTGCCTCCACCACACGGTGACTTTCAAATACCACTTCCACATCCTGCTTTCTGGCAATCGGACGCAGACGTTTCAAAATCAGTTCCGTGAGTTCATTGACATTCACCACACTGATATTCATATCCGACACCGTTTTATCCATCTTTACCAAAGCCAGCAGGTCCGTGATAATCTTATTTTCACGGTCTATTTCTGCCGCAATATCCTCCAGGAATTCCCGGTATAGCTCTGCAGGCACATCATTCTGTGCAAGCAGGGAATCCGCCAGCACCTTCATGGATGCAATGGGCGTTTTCAATTCGTGGGACACATTTGCCACAAATTCCTGCCGGGAATCATCTAACACTTTCATCCTTCCCATCAGGGCATTAAATGCATCCACAATATGTTCTGTTTCCAAATAATCGTTCACTTCAATCGGTTTGTCCGTATAGCCGGCTTTTACCTCACCGATTGCCTGAGTGACACGGTTAATGGGTGCTGTCAATACCTTGGCAAGAAATACCGCCAGAAGAAACACCGCAACGATAATCATAATTTCCATAATGATGGCGTTCCGGTTCAAAATGTCCACAGTCTGCATAATCGTATCATTGGACACGCTGGTTAACATAACGCCGATTACAGTAGGTGCTTCCCCTTCTTTCTGGGACTGCACCTGAATCGGAGTCGTAATTTCAATATAACCGTTGTTGGAATCATAATTGGAAATGGACTCTCCCTTAAAACATCGGATGACTTCTTCGGAAATCACATATTTACCTTCACTGATTCCATAGGTGTCCTTCACCACTTTAAAGTTCGTGTTGATAATGATAACACGCCCGTCATACAGGTCGGAAAGCTGTTCCAGCTCTGCATTGATGACATCAGAGGGTGCCCCCTGTAAGTGGTTATAGGTAATCAGGTGATTGGCAATAATCTTTAACTGTGTCTGCACATCCGATGTACGGACACTGACAGCACGGTCTTCATAGTTGGAAATGATCCCGTGCCGCATCACGATGCCGGGAATGATACCCACGCATAGAAATAACAGAAAAATACGCACCTTCATACTGCGTACAATATTTCTCAGAAGTTCTTTACTTTTTGACCACATCATAAATGCGCCTCGTTATCTACTGCTTGTAAAAATAGCCCACACCCCACTTGGTATGCACATATTTAGGCTCACTGGGGCTCTTTTCAATCTTCTCACGGAGACGGCGGATATGCACATCCACGGTACGCACATCCCCGGGATAATCACTGCCCCACACTGTTTTCAGCAGATTTTCTCTGCTATAGACCTTATTGGGATTGCAGACCAAAAGTTCCAGCACCTCAAATTCCTTGGCAGTCAGATTAACCTCCTGTCCACAGATATGTACTCTGCGGCTGTCACAATCCAGTCTCAAATCGCCGCTTTCAATCAATCTGGGCGCATCTTCCTTCGGGTCTTTCTTCTGGGCAGTACGACGCATGATTGCTTTGATTCTGGCTTTGACCTCAAGGATATTAAAGGGCTTGGTGATATAATCATCGGCACCATACTCCAGTCCCAGAATCTTGTCCATATCATCCCCCTTCGCCGTAAGCATGACAATCGGCACGGAAGAAAACTCCCGGATCTGCTGGCATACCTCAAAGCCGGTCAGCTTCGGCAGCATGATATCCAACAGGATGATATCATACGTATTGTTTCTCACCAGTTCTAATGCCTCTTCCCCATCATAGGCGGCATCCACTTCCATTCCATCCTGC
>USSP01000154.1 GCA_900557385.1 uncultured Lachnospiraceae bacterium | reverse complement strand
GCGGTTAGTGTAAGGATTTCTTTGCACAGTCATGATGGAGAATCCTCTGGGAAAAAGTATCCTTCCATAAAGCGGGATGGAACAATAACAGGACAGGGAACAATTCCAGACGTCCTGCCAGCATATCAAACATCAATACCAGCTTTGTAAATGGATGAAAGAAACTAAAGTTACATGTCGGACCGACCTTTGAAAGGCCAGGTCCGATATTGCTTAATGTGGTAACCACTGCAGTAAAGTTTGTGACAAAATCGTATCCTTCAAAGGAAATCAACAGAGTGGAAGCAATAATAAGTAACATGTATGCGACCAGAAAGACATTGATGGAACGAACCACATCATGATCCACCGGTTTCCCTTCAAACATTACTTTCCGTACACTTTTCGGATGAATATAGGAATGCAGTTCCTTAATTACGGTTTTTACGGCAATCACGATACGGGATACCTTGATGCCGCCACCGGTACTGCCGGCGCAGGCGCCGATCAGCATCAGTACCACAAGCAGTGTCCGGCTGGTCTGGGACCATAAATCAAAATCCACCGTGGCGAAACCTGTGGAGGAAATGATGGAAGCCACCTGGAAGGTAGCATGCCGGAGGGTTTCAGCCAGATTTGCAAACATCTGATGGGTGTTATAACAGATAATACCGACAGAACCGGCAATAATCAGTAAGAAATACCAAAGCTCTTCCACATGGAATGCCTTTTTAAAATTGTGAAACAGCATCAGATAATATACATTAAAGTTGATGCCGAAGATAATCATAAAAATGGCAACCACCCATTGAATGTAGGGGGAATAACTCATCATGCTGTCATTTTTGATACTGAATCCACCGGTTCCTGCCGTTCCAAAAGTAGTGGTAATGGCATCAAATAATGGCATTCTTCCTAATAAGAGAAATAAAAACTCAATGATGGTCAGACCTACGTAAATTCCGTAAAGAATCCGGGCAGTATATCGGACTTTGGGAACCAGCTTGCCTACGGAGGGTCCCGGGCTTTCCGCCCGCATCAGGTTGATGCACGTTTTATTCTAAAAGTCAATAGAACGTTTCCACCTACCCAATGGGTGAAGCTACGCCACATGAGGGACGCGTGGGACAGGGCTTCCACATCATTCAAAATACTGGCTCCGGTGGTGGTAAAACCGGAGATGGTTTCAAACAACGCATCTACAAAACTGGGAATTTCTCCCGTTATCACAAAGGGCAGACAGCCCACAAGACTCATAAGAATCCAACTCAGGGACGTGGTCACGCATCCTTCTTTTAAATAAAACACATTATTTCTGGGCTTGCGCCGTGTCATAATCATACCAAGAATCAGAGAAAGCAATGCAGTAATTACATAGGCAAAGCCCTGCTTTTCCTGATAAATCGCAGCGATCAGCATAGGAAGCAGAAAAAGTGCTGCCTCCATTTTCAGAACCGTGCCCAGAACATAACGAACAATGGATGTATTCACAATGCAACCTCCTATGCCAGAATATCGGAAATATCGTTAAAGCCGGTGTGGGTGGTGACAACCATTACGGAATCCCCTACTTCAATGGTGTCCTGACCACTGGGAATCAGAATTTTGCCACCTCTGGAAATAAAGGAGATGATTAAATCCTTTTTCATGGAAAGCTGCATCAGAGGAACGCCGGTTACACTACAGGCATTCGTTACACGGAACTCGATGGCCTCCGCCCGGGAGTCAAAAATGTGATACAATGTTTCGATATTGTCTCCCCGAGAATTGCTCTTTGCACGCACGTAAGCGATAATGGCCTCCGCTGTGATGTAGCGGGGATAAACCACACTGCCCAGATCCAGACGGTTGATAGCTTCCTTGAAAGCAATCCGGTTAATCTTCGTGATTACTTTGGCATTGGATACCGCACGGGCATGGAGAGTCAGCAGGATATTTTCCTCATCAATACCGGTAAGGGGAACAAAAGACTCTGCGTAGGGAAGACCCTCTTCCCGAAGCAGCTCCTCATCGGTTCCATCACCGTTAATGATGACAGCTTTGGGAAGCAGTACATTCAATTCCTCACAGCGTGTGCGATCCGTCTCGATAATTTTCACATCGATATTACGGGAAAGAAGCTGGGCAGCCAGATAGTAGGCTGCCTTGCCGCCACCGATAATCATGGTGTTGTTCACCCGCTTGGTCTTAAACCCGATTTTCTCCAGAAATTTCTTGGCAACCGAACGGGCTGCCACAAAGGAAATCACATCCCCTGCCTGCAGATGGGAAGATCCGGAAGGAATATGCACATGTCCCTCCCGCTCCACTGCACAGATAATGATATTGTCCACGATATTTTTGTCCAGAGATCTTCCTAAATCGGCAATCTTCATACCGTCCAATACATTGTCAGCGGGGATTTTTAACTTGGTCATTTCTACCTGTCCGTGGGCAAAGGAGTTGACCTCCAAGGCTGTGGGCAGATACAAAATCCGCGCTGTTTCGTTAGCAGTTTCTAACTCCGGGTTGATGATCATGGTCAGGCCAAGCTTCTCACGGAGATATCCAACCTCCCGGCTGTAATCCGGGGTGCGGACTCTGGCAATCGTAGCACAGTTACCTACCTGTTTGGCAATGGTGCAACACAGGAGATTCAACTCATCGGAACCGGTAACCGCTATCAGCAAATCTGCAGAGTGAATGTCTGCCTCCATTTGGATGCTGTAGCTGGCACCGTTTCCCACGATACCAATGATGTCATACAGACCGGTGAGGGTTTGCACGGCATCGGGATCTTTGTCAATAATGGAAATATCGTGGCCTTCCTGGGTCAGGCGCTCCACCAGGGTGGAACCTACCTTTCCACAGCCCACGATAATGATTTTTAATGTATTCATGATAAACCTCGCACGATTTCATTGTGTTCACGGAGACTATTATAGCATCCCCAGGGGGAAAAAGCATTATGTTCTTTGCACAATGTGTTCTTTGCACAATGTTGAGGCTTTTCCGGCATATCCCATCCGAAACACTCATACACTGTAAAAAAGAATCGTCAGGGGTATTTCTCTTGAAAGGATACATTGAAGAACGGGTGTTGGAGATCGCCCAATATATTATTGGAAATAACGCTACCGTGCGTCAGGCGGCCAAACATTATGGAATTAGTAAGAGTACGGTACATAAGGATGTAACGGAACGACTTCATCAGATTAATCCTTCTTTGGGTGGAGAGGTACGTAAAGTACTGGATGTAAACAAATCTGAACGTCACATCCGCGGAGGTATGGCGACCAAGGAAAAATATATTCATCAGAAGAACTGATGCTTTTTCCTTTTGTTTCTCCGGGGAGCATGGTATAATCGGAAAAGAGCAAAAAATACTTTGACTTTATCTATATATATGTCACATAATAAATAATAGATAAGAAAATACTCACAGGAGGAAAATGATGGATAAGGAACTGATCGTTGTCATCGATTTCGGTGGACAGTATAATCAGCTGGTTGCCAGACGTGTCAGAGAATGTAATGTCTACTGCGAGATCTATTCCTATAAGACTGACTTGAACAAGATCAAAGCGATGAATCCTAAGGGAATCATCTTGACCGGAGGACCGAGCAGCTGCTATGAAGAGGGCGCTGCCACTTGTTCTCCGGAACTTTTTGAACTGGGTATTCCGGTGCTGGGACTGTGCTATGGCGCACAGCTTATGGCACATGTCCTGGGCGGACATGTTGCCAGAGCTAAAGTGCGTGAGTATGGCAAGACCGAGGTGGATGTGGACAACACCTCTAAACTTTTCACCGATGTGACGCCACATACCGTATGTTGGATGAGTCACTTCGACTACATTGCAGAGATGGCTCCGGGTTTTCGCGCCGTGGCAACTACGGAGAATTGTCCGGTAGCTGCAGCCGAATGTGTGGAAAAAGGTTTGTATGCGATTCAGTTCCACCCCGAGGTACTTCATACAGCAGAAGGATCCAAGATGCTGTACAACTTTGTACGCAATATCTGCGGATGCAAGGGTGATTGGCGTATGGATTCTTTCGTGGAAGAGTCTGTAAAGGCTATTCGTGAAAAGGTAGGCGATGGCAAAGTGCTTTTGGCTTTGTCTGGCGGCGTAGATTCTTCCGTAGCAGCAGGACTCCTTTCCAGAGCAATCGGGAAACAGCTTACTTGCGTATTTGTGGATCATGGTTTGCTTCGCAAAAATGAAGGGGATGAAGTAGAAGCGGTATTTGGTGCCGGCGGACAGTTTGATTTGAATTTTATCCGTGTCAACGCCCAGGAACGCTACTATGCAAAACTTGCTGGTGTGACGGAACCGGAGCAGAAGAGAAAGATTATCGGTGAGGAATTTATCCGCGTCTTTGAAGAAGAAGCAAAGAAAATCGGAGCCGTAGACTTCCTGGCACAGGGAACTATCTATCCGGATGTCGTAGAAAGCGGTCTGGGTGGCGAATCCGCAGTAATTAAATCCCACCATAATGTGGGAGGACTTCCCGATTTCGTTGATTTCAAAGAAATCATTGAGCCCCTCCGCAACCTTTTTAAAGATGAAGTACGCAAAGCCGGACTGGAATTGGGAATCCCTGAGAAACTGGTATTCCGTCAGCCTTTCCCCGGCCCTGGACTTGGTATCCGCATTATTGGCGAAGTAAATGGAGATAAAGTTCGCATTGTACAAGATGCAGATGCCATTTACCGTGAGGAAGTGGACAATGCGGTGGAGGCATACCGCAAAGAGAACGGTACGACTCCTGCCTGGATGCCCAACCAGTATTTCGCAGCCCTGACCAACATGCGCAGTGTGGGTGTTATGGGTGATGAAAGAACCTATGATTATGCCGTAGCCCTTCGCGCAGTTAATACCGTAGACTTTATGACTGCTGAGGCAGCACAAATACCTTTTGAAGTCCTTCAGAAAGTCATGAGCCGAATTATCAACGAGGTGAAAGGGGTCAACCGCGTATTTTACGATTTGACCAGTAAACCACCTGGAACGATTGAGTTTGAATAAATCGAGTTGCTTAAAAAAGCCT
>USSP01000153.1 GCA_900557385.1 uncultured Lachnospiraceae bacterium | reverse complement strand
ATCGGCGCCTCCAGATCCGGCTTCACGGTCTGCCCGGCTTCATAAAAAGAGATCCCGTCCCGGCTCCCATTCAATATACCCTCGTCCGGATAACCTCTGCCTGAAAAATCCGCATAACCATCATACACGCTGTTATAAGCACCTACCGTAATCACCTTGGATGCTGTGGAGGGAATCGTCAGCGTAGTCAGAGGCACCGGCGCATAAAATCTTGTGTCCCCGCTTAGCACCTGCTCACTGGGCAGATAATAGAGAAAATTGCCACTGACAATCTCCACCCCCCTCATTTCAAAACGCCAGACTCCGGTTCTGACATAGTTTGCCTCTTTAGGAAGGATCTCAAAATAAAGTTCCTGATTCACAGAGTACGGACTGGGCTCTCCGATATAAAGCAGAATCTCTGTCCGTTCCATTACAAATTGCTGTTTTCCAGGAATTGTAAGAGAGATTTGTCGTCTCTCACCCCCCGGCGACAC
This sequence comes from uncultured Lachnospiraceae bacterium, assembly GCA_900557385.1. GTDB lineage: Bacteria > Bacillota > Clostridia > Lachnospirales > Lachnospiraceae > UMGS2037. The sequence goes on along the minus strand of USSP01000153.1, from coordinate 4,599 downwards.
CAGATAAAGTTCCATCGTATCTACATAATTTTTCCAAAGCTGTACGCCAAAGGATGGCTGGTAATTACCCACTGCCAGTTCCACCTGCGTTGTTCTATCTTCCTGTAACACTCCTGCGGTATGTCCTGCAGCCGCCCCTTCATTGCCGCTGCCTACACAGATTACCGTTCTTCCCATCTCCGCAGCGTTGTCCAGAAAGCGTTCCAATATGGAGGTTCCGTCATGAGCGCCATAAGTATTTCCAAAACTTAAATTCAATGCCATTGGCATATTTAATTCCATGGCTTTTTTTACCGCATATGTAACTGCACGCATCAATTCCGTTGTCCGGGGAAAAGAAAGCTTATCCGCATTTCCCAGCTTCACAATCAAAAGTTCACTTTCCGCTGCTCCACCCACCAGCGCCTGTGCCTCATCCTTTCCAGCCGCGATGGCAGTCACTGCCGTTCCGTGTCCCGTAATATCCACTGTGGGAAGGGGAACATCTTGGGAAAGAGCTTCGTTGATCTGCTCTTCACTATATTCCACTCCCTGTAAGAAGCCCTCCGGCGGCTGCCCTTCTTCTCCCGGCTGTAGGGATTGATCCCAGAGGAAACGGATACGGGTGCTTCCATCCGCTTTCCGGAACGCATTGCTTCGATAATCGATTCCGGAATCAACAACTGCCACAAGAACTCCCTTCCCGCTTAAACCTCTCACCGTTGCCGAACTGTTAAAACAGGAAAACGCTTTTCCTTCTGCCACAGAATAAAACAACCGTTTCGGCATCTCTACATATTCGACTTCCGGCTTTCCTACAAAATCACGAATCAGATTTTCCCGAATTGTCACAATAGCATATCCGGCAATCAGGAGTTCCACTTTTAGCCCCTCCTGTTCATACCGGAGAAGATTTCCGTTATATTTTACGATCAGTTCCCAGGTACTTGTGCTTTGATCAAATCCGACCTCCAGTTCTGCTGCCCTTTCCCTCTGGGTTTCTTCCAGAGAAAGACTCAACCTTAACATGTTTTCAATCTTTTGGGAAGATGGTGTATACAGATCCATTTTCGTTCCTGCGTTTCTTTTTCTTTCTTTATTTTATGCAAAACCACGGAAGTTGCACTTGACTCACAAGAATAGGAGCAATACAATAGAATTTGATAAAAATTGGTTAAAAGAACCAAGGAGGATTTAATATGGAGAAAAAAGATATTGACTGGGGTAACCTGAATTTCGGTTATCATCAGACAGACAAACGTTTTGTAGCCAATTACAAAGACGGAGCATGGGACGATGGTTCACTTGTCTCCGATTCCAATATTGTCATGAACGAATGTGCAGGCGTGTTGCAGTATGCGCAGACCTGTTTCGAGGGTCTGAAGGCCTACACCACCGAGGATGGTCACATCGTAACGTTCCGTCCTGACTTAAATGCAAGCCGTATGGCAGATTCCTGTAAGAGACTGGAAATGCCCGTATTACCGGATGGTATGTTCATGAAGGCTCTGGATGAAGTCGTTTCTTCCAATGCCGCCTACGTACCGCCTTATGGTTCCGGTGCAACTCTTTATGTTCGTCCTTATATGTTCGGTATCGGACCTGTTATCGGTGTAAAACCTTCTACCGAATACCAGTTCCGTATGTTCTGTACCCCTGTTGGTCCTTACTTCAAGGGTGGCGTTAAGCCTATTACCATCCGCGTATCTGATTTCGACCGTGCAGCACCGCATGGTACCGGACACATCAAAGCCGGATTGAACTACGCAATGAGCTTACATGCGATCGTAGATGCTCATGAGCAGGGTTATGATGAGAATATGTATCTGGATGCAGCTACCCGTACTTATGTAGAGGAAACCGGTGGTGCAAACTTCCTGTTTGTAACCAAGGATAATAAAGTGGTAACACCGAAGTCCAACAGCATCCTGCCTTCCATCACCCGTCGTTCCCTGATGATTGTAGCAAAAGATTATCTGGGTCTTGAGGTTGAGGAACGCCCGGTTGCTTTCGAAGAAGTAAAGGATTTCGCTGAATGTGGTCTGTGCGGCACTGCTGCTGTTATCTCTCCTGTAGGAAAGATTGTAGATCATGGTAAAGAAATCTGCATGCCCAGCGGTATGAATGATATGGGTCCTATCACGAAGAAGTTGTATGATACCCTGACCGGTATCCAGATGGGTCGTATCGAAGCTCCCGAAGGCTGGATTCACACCATTGTTTAATTGGAAAAGTCAAATCCGGCAGGTTTTGCCTATGCAAAACCTGCCGGATTTTTTTATTTGATAGGAATTTCCTATCAACCAAAATGCTCCGCAAGGATGCGCATCCTTGCCCTATTATGCTTTATAAAATTCTTTCAGAGCTTCCACCAGATACCAGGTATCCTTCGTTCCCGCTGTCTCATAAGCAGAATGCATGGCAAGCTGTGGCAGTCCGATGTCCACCGTTTGTGCCGGAATCTGGGCGGTGGAAAGATTTCCCAGCGTAGAGCCTCCCAAAATATCGGAACGGTTGTGATAATGCTGTACCGGCACATCCACTTTCCTGCACAAATCCGTAAAATAAGCCTCTGACCAGGCATCCGTAGTATATTTCTGTCCACCGTGATGCTTGATAACAATTCCGCCATTGAGCAGAGGGCGGTTGGTGGGGTCTGCTTTTTCCGGATGGTTGGGATGTACCGCATGGGCATTATCCGCAGAGATGAAGAAGCTTCCCGCAACCAATCTCTTATAATCTGTCCCGGACAGCTGCAGGTTGTCACAAATTCTCTCCAGGGTATCCCGCAGGAAGGTGGAACATGCACCCTGTCTGGTTCCGCTTCCCACTTCCTCGTTATCAAAAACCGCCAGCAAATCGACATAATCGCAGGGTTTTGCTCCGCAGATAGCTGCCAAACCGGCGAAAACACACTGCAAATCATCCAGTCTGGGAGAGCCGATATATTCCTGTCCAAGACCCAGGAAGGTTCCTGGATCCCTTGCCACCAGATATAGTTCACTTCCCAGAATTTCTGCAGGTTCTACGCCCGCTTTTTCTGCAATCTGCTTTTCCAGTTCTCCTGCCCGCTTTGCATCTGCGAATAAGGGAAGCATATCCACCTGGGGATTATATTCCACGCCTTTGTTCATATCCCGATTCATGTGAATTGCCACATTGGGAATTACGCAGAGATCCTGATCAAACTGGATCAGCCGGTTTTCCAGTTCTCCCGTTTTCTTATCCTTCACCACTACACGGCCTGCAACGGTCAAAGGTCTGTCCAACCAGGTAGAAAGGATCATTCCACCATATTTTTCCACATTCAGCTTCAGATAATAGTCCTCTGCTTTTTGCTCCGGATTCGTCTTTAACTTAAAGCAGGGCGAGTCACTGTGAGCTGCCATCGCATGCACACCCTTGATCATCAGCATTTCTTCCTTCCGGGGACAGGAAGGCAGTACAAAGGCCATCAAGGCAGAATCATTTCTGGTCACATAATATCTGCCCCCCAGTTCCAGCTTCCACTCCTGCTGCTCCTTAAGCTCCTGAAAACCAGCTTTTTCCAACTGTTTTTTACATGTATCCACGGCGTGAAACGCAGTGGGCGATTTTTCAATAAACTGCAGTAGTTCTTTGGATGTCTCCAAATATTTTTTATTCATCTGCTTTCTCCATTTCTATATCCGCATTCTGTTTGCTCTCTTTAAAGTCCTAACAAATATCATGCATCTTTTTCAGTCTGTCCAACAGCCGGTCAATCTGGTGGAGCTGTACTTCATTGCAAGGTATCCCGGAGAAAAAGTATTCCACCGACTGGGGAAGCTTCTCCTGCAAATCACGCTCCTGTAATTTCCGTCCAAGCTGTGCCACGGTTCCTGCATTTCCATCTACAAATTTTACATGCTCCGGCAGAACCTGTCGGAAGGAATCCTTAAAATAATTAAAATGGGTACACCCCAGCACCAGAGAAGAATAGTCCTCCCACTTTCGTTCTCCTAATGCTTCTTTTAAATAAGCAGACACCGTCTGGGGAGCAAATTCTTCTTTTTCCGCAAAACGTACCAGTCCCGGAAGTGCCACCAGATCCGCCAGATGATGCTTGTCTACCTTTTCCACTAAAAGCTTCATCTTCGCACCCTTCACGGTAATAGGGGTTGCAGTCACCAGTACCCGCTTCTCTCCGTAAAGGTCGATGGCCTTTTTTACTGCCGGCTCCATGCCGATAATCGGAATATCGTAACGTTCCCGCAAAGCCTTCACTGATACGCTGGTAGCCGTATTACAGGCGATAACAATGGCTTTTACATGCCGCTCCAGCATAAACTCCACCACAGCTTCCACATAGCCCTGAATCTCTTCCTGGGTCTTCTCTCCGTAAGGCACATGTACTTCATCCGCATAGTAGATAAATTGTTCCGTGGGGAAAGTCTTCATTGCTTCATACAGTACAGACAACCCGCCAATTCCTGAATCAAAAATTCCGATCTTCATTTCCTGCATATCCAATCTGATCATAAAAATCCTGTGAAAAATAAAGAGTCATTTGCGACTCTTTCGCGCCCAAGCGGTATGCGCAGCATAAACTTCTTCTCCGCGAGGTGCGCATCCTTGCGGAGCATTTTGTTTCATAGGAAT